>NZ_JAELTU010000538.1 GCF_016429015.1 Rhizobium sp. ASV20 | reverse complement strand
AGGTGCGGGCCGAGGCTATCCGAGCTTCTGGGCAGATGCTAAGCAGCGGTCTACAAAAATGGAATGGCCAAGCCTGGCAGATGATCGTTACTAATGCAAGCGACACCATCGTGTTCGGCGTAAACTGTTCAGTGGATCGACATGGCCTCTAGATCGCCAGTCTATCTGCAGGTCATTTTCCCGCGCTATATGACTCATCCTGTAGCCATCCCAGGTGCAGATAGCTGGGATCAAAGCCGGCGTATTCCTCCAAGCGTAGAATATTCGGGATCACGATACGTTCCTTATTAAGGATTACCAACCCTGCGTCTCGCAGTTCCTTTAAACTTCTATTCGCGTGCACAACTGACAATCCCATAGTGTCACTCAATTCTGATTGTGTGAGTGGAAGTTCGAACGAGCCTTTTTCTGTTAAGCCAACAGCTCGCATCCTTTCGTGCAGTTCACAAA
>NZ_JAELTU010000537.1 GCF_016429015.1 Rhizobium sp. ASV20 | reverse complement strand
GCTGTAATAAGTACTGCATTATCTCAAGCGTTTTCATAAATAGAAGCTTTTATTAGACTAAGTATAGTTAATATATTACTGAACAACTTCAACTTAGGCTCCAGGCTGTGGCTGTAACATCCTGGCCCTTGCTTTGTTGCTGCGAAGCATTTTCTCTTTCTAAGGATCTGCGAACTTGAGATATACATGGGCTCTAATTTGCCTGAGCCTTTTCCCTTTTTTGCAGGGCTTCTTTCTCATCGGCTGTGAGGTCAGCCTCCGCCCTTCCCAACCGCATGGTAAGTGTAATTAAGACGGCAACTGCACCAAGTGCCACACCAAGCCAAAAGGCAATCCTAAACTGTTCTAGCGAAGAGATAGTTTGACCTCTCGCAGATTGTGTAGTTGAAACGACGAGTTCACTAACACCCAACCCTGTCTCTTATACACATCTGACGCTGCCGACGAAATT
>NZ_JAELTU010000536.1 GCF_016429015.1 Rhizobium sp. ASV20 | reverse complement strand
GAGGATACGATGGCTTCGAAGCCGCGCACTCGAAGCAGCACCGGTTCTACATCCAAGCGGCGTCAGGCGCAACCGCACACCCAAACGCAAACACAATCACCCAAACAGAAGCAGCAGTCAGCAGCTTCAAAGTCGAAAAAGCCACCCGCAAAATCCAAGAGTGGCAACGGGGAACGCAAGTCGCAGCCACGCAACCGCAGTCTTGAACGTAACCGCGTCGCTGCCTCCAAGTGCAGGCAGAAGAAGAAGGAGTGGTTGTCCGACCTCGAAGCCAACAAGATCAAGCTTGAGAAGCAGTACAAGTCGCTGCACGGCGAATATAAGGAGTTACTGGACGAGATTCGCAACTTAAGAACTTTTTGATGACACATGCTGGTTTCAGCGATTCGAACATTGATGGCTGGATTAACAATGAGGCCAACAGCTACATTCGACGGCTAATCCAGAAAGC
>NZ_JAELTU010000535.1 GCF_016429015.1 Rhizobium sp. ASV20 | reverse complement strand
ATCTTATACTCGTACTGGATCTCTTGCTGCTCAATGGGGACTTGAAGGTCAAACATCCAAAATGTGTTGCGTTTGTCCGAGTAGAGACGCTCACCGGCGGTTCGCTGCGCATTGGGTGTCGGATTGGCTTGTCCCGCGGCCTCTTGAGCAGCCTCACCGGTGTCTCCGACGCGGCGCAAGCTTAAAGCTGGCTGGTACAGGACTTCAGGGCCGCCGCCCTTGACGACGATGAGAACACTTCCATGCCAACGGCCTTCGACAGTGCGGCGGTAGTTCAGCAGCGGACCGCAGACAATCTCTCTGCCATCATTGGCTCCACCCGGAGCGTGGCCGTCGGCTTGCGCCAGCGCGGCGGCTTCGGAGAGATCCTGATGTCCACCGGCGCCATGCTGGCCGTCAACGCGTGACGTGTTGATATAGTTGGCTAGTTCGTCAGTGTTTCCGGTCGCGAC
>NZ_JAELTU010000534.1 GCF_016429015.1 Rhizobium sp. ASV20 | reverse complement strand
CCCCATCCCACGTCCCAACGAGATCGACGTCTAGCGCCATGCTGCCCACGCCCAAGGTAGAGCTGACCGCCGCAAGCACGGTCGGCAGCGTGGACGACGATGATGCGCTCGATATTGGCACCGAAGGCGGCACGCACGATGGTGCGCCAGTCATCCCTGGAGATCACGATGAAGAGGACGACTTTGGCGAGGATGAGAGTCTTCGTCAGGAACCCGGCTCCACCAAAGACGCTCTCAACATTACCGCACAATCCGCCAAGCTGCAACTGGAAACCATGTCGGGCGTCCACAACGCTCTCATGGCCCAACTGTCGCAGAGCCCAGCTACACCCCTCTCGGATGCCAATGTTACACAAGCTCTGTCAACGTACGACTCGGCTATCCGCAGCCTGGGCGGCCTTGTAGGAGATCTAATGCGTATATCGAGAGACCGTGACGCGTTCTGGAAATAC
>NZ_JAELTU010000533.1 GCF_016429015.1 Rhizobium sp. ASV20 | reverse complement strand
CTCCTATACTATTATTTTGCCTTTGCATAGCATGAATTGTCTGTGCTGTAGCTGAACTGCGTCAATTTGTGCGTGGTGGCTTAGTACTACGCGAATATAGCCAGGATTATGCATGTAACTTGTCTTAGGGTATAAGTGCTCGGACGCACACCCAAAGTTCGGAAAGCACTGTTGCGATCGATTCTATTCAAGCGACACATAACCTAGTACATCTCTCATTTACTATGCGGTACATCCATGTATTAGCCGATGGTTCTTGTAGGCATGACTGCGCAGTCGTCAACCAATGCAACATTGCTCGCTCTTAATGCATCCTAGTCACAAATCTCTGCAACGGTCTCTTTCATTCATACTGCCAGTTATAGTCATCAAGGATATTCAGTCAATTGCAATTGCTTGCTCCCAATATTTGCGGCTTCGGGCACTTTGCTCCCTGTCTCTTATACACATCT
>NZ_JAELTU010000532.1 GCF_016429015.1 Rhizobium sp. ASV20 | reverse complement strand
TTCTGGGACCATCGAAAGTTGAGCATTTGGGTCGATTTTTCCAAGTCGTGCCGGTGCTGCTCACGGCGGTCCGGGAGACCTTGGGACGCGGTGGCGAGATCGGAGCGACGCGCCGCGACGGCTGCCTTTCTCTTCTTGACTTCATCCCTTGCGGCTTTCACCTCATCGCGAAGTCTGCCGGCAGCGGCGATGATTTGCGCAGTGTGATCTTCGGCCAGGCGATGCGCAGCGATAGCATCATCTACGCCTTGCTGCGCGTAACCGTTGAGGAGCTCGGTGATTTGGCTCTTGAGGGTCTCGTTTTCCAGCGTGAGCTGCAGGTTCTTCACGCGGCTTTCATATATTCTGTTTCTCCCGTCTACAGGACAAAGGCTGTCTCTTATACACATCTGACGCTGCCGACGAAATTCTTGGAGTGTGGGTGTGGGGGGGGGGGGGGGGGGGGGGGGGGG
>NZ_JAELTU010000531.1 GCF_016429015.1 Rhizobium sp. ASV20 | reverse complement strand
ATCATCCTCATTGTATGATTTCGCATTGTCAAACATTAGCTCCAGGTCAGCGAGTAGTTGATCAACATGTCGGTATTTTTTGCGCTTTGCTTTCTTTTTGATGCTGTCGAGAGCGATAGGATTGGAGATAGCTTGATAGTAGTCGGCCACGGCATTCTTGTCGGGCAGTTTATCAAATGGGGCAATAAGAAGACTACCGTCGTTCGCTTTGAATTTTCGAAGGCCCTTTAATATTGACGAGATTCGGGCCTCGACGGGAGTCATTACCATTGGAGGTCGACCTCGACGTTTGTGGGAATCATCATCCATGTCCCCGTCACGATCCTGGCGGCCACTACTTGGAATTTTTCGGCCCCTGCGTTTGCGAAGGCGCCCTTCGTCGTCTGTCTCGTATTCGTCGTCCTCCTCCTCTTCGTCGTCCTCCTCCTCTTCCGCATCCTCATCGTCATCGTC
>NZ_JAELTU010000530.1 GCF_016429015.1 Rhizobium sp. ASV20 | reverse complement strand
ATACTACGTAAAGTGCATACTACTGTTCTCACACATAAACTGGCCCGGTCCACGCTTCCATTGTCCATATGTGAATAAATATGTCGGAGTATGCGGGAGTTTGGCCCGTCTCACACAGAGATTCACGAGGTAGACTTGGTTCAAGGCACCAGGCAGTGCCCTCGCGGTCTACGAAACCCAGCTTCGCCGGCACAAAAGCAAGCCCGCCGGATAGCAAAGACTCGCCACGCCCCAACCGCGCACTTGCCTCCAATTGATGCTAAGGACACCTCCCACCAGACACTAGGACCCGTGTTAGCTCAGCTACACGATGAGAGAGGCCTCCACCATGTGGGAGCCCATTCGAGGAAAGTACGAAAGTGCAGCCTCGGGCCCGTCCAGGCAGCGATTGCACCCGGCAAGCTCAGAAGCCCTTCCCTATCTAGAGCTTTTCATCATCGAGCGGCCAGGGGG
>NZ_JAELTU010000054.1 GCF_016429015.1 Rhizobium sp. ASV20 | reverse complement strand
ACGCGCCGAACGACTGGCAGGTCGGCCAGACGGGCAAGGTGGTCGCACCGCAGCTCTACATCGCCTGCGGCATTTCCGGTGCCATCCAGCATCTCGCCGGCATGAAGGACAGTAAGGTCATCGTCGCCATCAACAAGGACGAGGAAGCCCCGATCTTCCAGATCGCCGATTATGGTCTCGTCGCAGACCTCTTCGAAGCATTGCCGGAACTGCAAAAGGCGCTTTGATCGCGCTGATTGACTTCTCGCAGTTGCGAGAGACTGGAAAATCGTCTCTTATAGGTCTATCAATCTTTGCCGGGCTAGAAATGGCCCGGCAAATTTGAGTTAAGAGCATAGCGCACCGCCAGAAAGCGCGCCGCCGGGGAGTTGGCAATGAGTTCGCTGAAGACGATCGGTATTATTGGCGCGGGCCAGATGGGCTGCGGGATCGCCCACGTGTCCGCCATGGCCGGCTACAAGGTCCACATCTACGATATGTCGCAGGACCGTATCGAGAGCGGGCTTGCCACCATTAACGGCAACCTTGCCCGGCAGGTCACCTCCGGCAAGACCAGCGACGAGGACCGCAAGGCAGCACTTGCCCGCATCAGCGGATCGAACGATCTCAATGATCTCGCCCAGGTCGACCTTGCGATCGAGGCCGCGACCGAGGATGAAAGCGTCAAGCGCAAGATTTACTCGCAGGTATGCCCCGTGCTGAAGCCCGAAGCGCTGCTTGCCACCAACACGTCGTCGCTGTCGATCACCCGCCTTGCCTCCGCCACCGATCGGCCGGAGCGCTTCATGGGCATCCACTTCATGAACCCGGTTCCGGTCATGAAGCTGGTGGAACTGGTGCGCGGTATCGCCACTGACGAAACGACCTTCTCGGCTGCCAAGGAATATGTCAGCTCGCTGGAAAAGACGATCACCGTCGCGGAAGACTTCCCCGCCTTCATCGTCAACCGCATCCTGCTGCCAATGATCAACGAAGCGATTTACACGCTTTATGAAGGCGTCGGCACGGTCGATGCCATCGATACCGCCATGCGCCTCGGCGCCAACCATCCGATGGGACCACTGCAGCTCGCCGACTTCATCGGCCTCGATACCTGCCTGTCGATCATGCAGGTACTGCATGACGGGCTCGCGGACTCCAAGTATCGCCCCTGCCCGCTCCTGGTGAAATATGTCGAAGCCGGCTGGCTCGGCCGCAAATCCGGCCGCGGCTTCTACGACTACCGCGGCGAAGTGCCGGTTCCGACGCGGTAATTTCTGCGTCAGCTTTCGGGCATCTCAATTCTTCGATGCTTCGGCCATCGCCTGCGCACATTAGGATCAGGGCGCGAGCGACTTGCTGGAGCATGGGCGGTTGGCCTTCATGGCGGTGCGCAGAGGCTCTAGGGACGCAAAGAACCAGAGCCTCGAACACGAGCTCGGCTTGTAGAACAACCAAGCCACCGCCCCAGCCGACCTAGTAGCACCGACAAGAAGTGAGGAGGCATGAATGCGTTCAACGATTCCACCTCAGTCAGGCCGCGGCTTCCAGCTGCGAAAGGGCCAGTTCGCTCGCGTGATCGATCCCCAGGGGCAACAGGTCGCGGATATGTGGGCATTCACAGCAAATGGCGATGAACTGGATTGGCTCAGCACGTCGCAGACCCGCGACATCACCGAGCGCCTCTTCCCCAAGCCAAGCGAATGCTTCTACAGCGAGAAGGGCCACCCGCTTCTGACGCTGCTGGAGGATAATTCGCCAGGTCCTCACGACATGCTGTTCCCACCATGCGATACGGCGCTCTATGCGCGTGCTGGCCTACACAATCATCCCAATTGCTACGACAATTTCCTTGGCGCATTGCGCGAGGCGGGGATGACCACGCCCGTCGTGCCCAACCCGGTGAACTTGTTCCAGAACTCACCTCCGCAACCCGATGGTCGGCTTGAGGTGTTCGCGTCGAAGAACCCGCCTGGCGGCAATATTCTTCTGCGCGCCGAAGCCGACGTACTTCTCGTCCTGACCGCTTGCTCCGTCGACTACCATCCGACCAATGGCGACAAATGCACGGAAATCGTCATTGAGATCAATGGATAGGGCCTGACTTAGGCTGCCCATTCCCGATCTGATAACGGCTGCGGGCGTCAGATCCCCGCAGCAGCCTTCACCAGCTTCTTCGCGTCGTCGCTATCCCAGGCAGCCGGGCCGTTCATTGCCGAAATCAGGCAGCCCTTGTCGTCAACGAGCAGCGTCACCGGAAGGCCGAAAGCCAAGCCCTGCTTCTTCAGCACATTGAACACGCCCATGGTGTTGTCGCGGTAGTGGCCGAGCTTGTCGATGGCATATTCCGTGCGGAACGCTTTGGTTTTTTCTTCGTCGCCGGTATCGATGTTGACGGCGACCACTTCGAACTTGTCGCCTCCGACGCTCTTTTCCAGCGCGTTCAATGCCGGCATTTCCTCGCGGCACGGCACACACCATGTTGCCCAGACATTCAACAGCAGCGTCTTTCCGGCAAAGCTCGCGACGGTCAGCGGCTGTCCGTCCGGCCCCTTGAAGGAGATATCTCGAAGCGAGACCGGCGCGGGCGGAGCGCTCATCGCCGCGACCTGCCCCTTGGTGAAAGGCGTCAATGCCGCGCTGCGATCCTTGGCCGCAGCGCATTGATCGGCGGAGGCCGTTTCACCAATGCCATTGCCATACCCCGCCTCCTTCACGTATACCGCTGCCGCACCGGCAATGACCCCAGCGACGGCGGCAAACAGAACGAGTTTCACGGACGGCAGACCGAACGGCTTCTTTGCTGTCATTACATTCTCCAGGTGGGCATCTCATGACTGACGGCACGGACACCAAATCCTCCAACCAGATGTGGGGCGGACGTTTCGCTTCCGGCCCCGCGGCGATCATGGAGGAGATAAATGCCTCGATCGGTTTCGACAAGAAGCTGTTTGCACAGGATATCCGCGGCTCAATCGCGCATGCCGGCATGCTCGCTCATCAAGGCATCATTTCGACGGACGATAAAGACAAGATCGTTCACGGCCTGAACACGATCCTGTCAGAGATCGAAAGCGGCAATTTCGAGTTCTCACGTCGCCTCGAAGACATCCACATGAACATCGAGGCGCGGCTTGCGACCCTGATCGGCCCGGCCGCCGGCCGGCTGCACACCGCTCGCTCGCGCAACGACCAGGTGGCGCTCGATTTCCGCCTCTGGGTGAAGGAAGAGCTGCAGAAGTGCGAACAGGCATTGACCGAACTGATCGCAGCCTTCCTCGAACGCGCCGAAGAGCATGCGGAAACAGTCATGCCGGGCTTCACCCATTTGCAGACGGCACAGCCCGTCACCTTCGGCCATCATTGCATGGCCTATGTCGAAATGTTCGGCCGCGACCGCTCGCGCGTACGCCATGCCATCGAGCACATGGATGAATCGCCGATCGGCGCTGCTGCCCTCGCCGGCACCGGTTTCCCGATCGACCGTCACATGACGGCCAAGGCGCTCGGTTTCCGCGAGCCGACCCGCAACTCGATCGACACCGTTTCCGACCGCGATTTCGCCATCGAATTCCTGTCGATCGCCGCCATCGCCGGCATGCACCTGTCGCGGCTCGCCGAAGAGATCGTCATCTGGTCGACGCCGCAATTCGGCTTCGTACGCCTGTCGGATGCCTTCTCCACCGGCTCGTCCATCATGCCGCAGAAAAAGAATCCTGATGCAGCCGAACTCGTTCGCGCCAAGACCGGTCGCATCAATGGTTCCCTGGTGGCGCTCCTGACCATCATGAAGGGCTTGCCGCTCGCCTACTCCAAGGACATGCAGGAAGACAAGGAACAGGTCTTCGACGCCGCTGAAAGCCTTGAACTCGCCATCGCCGCAATGACCGGCATGGTGCGCGATCTGACGATCAACACCGCCCGCATGAAGGCCGCCGCCGGCTCCGGCTATTCGACAGCGACAGATCTTGCCGACTGGCTGGTGCGCGAAGCGGGCCTGCCCTTCCGCGATGCCCACCATGTCACGGGACGCGCCGTGGCGCTCGCAGAAAGCAAATCCTGCGAGCTGGCGGAGCTTTCGCTTGCCGACCTGCAGGCGATCCATCCCGACATCACCGACAAGATCTTCGACGTCCTGACGGTCGAGGCCTCGGTCGCCAGCCGCAAGAGTTTCGGCGGCACGGCTCCTTCCGAAGTGCGCAAGCAGATCGCTTTCTGGCGCGCTCGCAACTGAAAAGACTAGAGCGCCGTGCTTCCCTTCGGAAGCGCAAAGGACGCTATATCTCTTTGAATCTACGCATCAGGCTTTCCGAAAATCGATTCCGATTTTCGGGCCGATGCTGTACCGAAACCGCACCCAAACAATCAGGGTGCACAAGACGCGGAAACTTCGCTAAGAAGAATGACTTTCGCGTTTTGTCGCCCAAGAGGATTTCGATGCAGATCAACATGCCGCATATCATCCGCCTGACCGTCGTATTTTCGGTCATCGGCCTTGCCGTTGTCGGATGTGGCCGCAAAGGCGATCTCGACCCGCCAAGTGTTCACGCGACAAAAGGCGGCGATGCCAGCAAGCCGACCAAGCAGCCAGGTGTCGAAGACAAGAAGTTCTTCCTCGATCCGCTTCTCTAATTAGGCGTCGACCGTGAACCATTTTCAGTATCGTGACGGCATCCTCTATGCTGAGGATGTCCCGGTTCCAGAGATCGCCAAGGCGGTCGGCACCCCGTTCTATGTCTACTCGACCGCGACGCTGGAGCGGCATTACCGGGTGTTCTCCGAAGCCTTCGGCGATGTCGATGCCATGGTGTGCTACGCCATGAAAGCCAACTCCAATCAGGCGGTGCTGAAGACGCTTGGCCGTCTCGGCGCCGGTGTCGACGTAGTTTCCGTGGGTGAGCTGCGCCGTGCATTGGCCGCAGGAATCCCCGCAAGCCGCATCATGTTTTCCGGCGTCGGCAAGACTGCGCAGGAAATGGACGTGGCGCTCGAGGCCGGCATCTACTGCTTCAACGTCGAATCCGAGCCCGAGCTGGAAGTGCTGAACCAGCGGGCTGTCCGCGCCGGCAAAGTCGCCCCCGTGTCTTTCCGCATCAACCCCGATGTCGACGCCCGCACCCATGCGAAGATTTCGACCGGCAAGAAGGAAAACAAGTTCGGCATTTCCTGGGAGCGCGCGCGCGACGTCTATAATCGCGCCGCCAGCCTGCCGGGCATCAAGGTCACCGGCATCGATATGCATATCGGCAGCCAGATCACCGAGCTGCAGCCTTTCGACGACGCCTTCAAGCTGCTGCGCGATCTTGTGGAAACGCTGCGCGGCGATGGCCATGACATTCATCACGTCGATATCGGCGGCGGCCTCGGCATCCCCTATCGCGACGACAACAATCCGCCGCCCCTGCCGGAAGCCTATGCGCATATTGTCAAGAACCAGCTGCGCGGCCTCAACTGCCGGATCGTCACGGAACCCGGTCGCCTGATCGTCGGCAATGCAGGCATCCTTGTGACCGAGGTCATCTATGTGAAGGATGCGGGCAGCAAGAGCTTCGTCATCGTCGACGGCGCGATGAACGACCTCATCCGCCCGACACTCTACGAGGCCTATCACGAGATCCGCCCGGTTGCGCTTGCCGATACCAACGCGCCGCGCATCAAGGCCGATGTCGTCGGTCCGGTGTGCGAAACCGGCGACTATCTGGCGCTCGACCGCGATATGGCCATGCCGAAGCCCGGCGATCTCCTCGCTGTCAGCTCGGGCGGTGCTTACGGGGCGGTGCAGGCGGGCACCTACAACAGCCGGCTTCTCGTTCCCGAGGTACTGGTG
This sequence comes from Rhizobium sp. ASV20, assembly GCF_016429015.1. GTDB lineage: Bacteria > Pseudomonadota > Alphaproteobacteria > Rhizobiales > Rhizobiaceae > Rhizobium. The sequence goes on along the minus strand of NZ_JAELTU010000054.1, from coordinate 35,701 downwards.
AAGGGTGGAGAGTTCCATATCATCCGTCCGCGCGGCACCTATGAAGAGTTGATCGCGCTCGATTCGATTCCCGCCTGGCTCGAGGGATAATTGGCTTGCGCCGCCAGTTGAGGCGGGGGGTGGCAATCTTGTGCACATCTGCCAGAGCGGTCACGTTTCAGAGAAGTTGGATGAAAAAGCAGCATTTGATGCCGCGTGCCCTCGTCTTCGCCACAAAGAATGTTATCGTTGCTCAATTGGTGTCTCGCCGGGCACCGCAAGCGTGGACGTGTGGGACGTCCGCCCATAGTCAACGGGCAAATGGAGCATTTCCAGGAAAGGTGCTTGGCGGTTTTCCGTGCGGAATGCGTAAACAAACACGACGCCGGAATATCGTCGCATTTCTTAGAAGTGTGACGATATTCCGGCCTTCAACGTCAGATCGGGAGTAAACCGGACCGATGACCAGCCCTAGCAACCCCAAGAAGGGTGCTTTCGCCAGCCGTCCGGCGCTGGCGCGCATGGTTGCGATCAAGCGTCTGTTTGCCCAGATCGTCCTGATCTCGGAGCAGCTTCTACCAAAGCTTTTGCTCCCCGCCTCCATTCTTGCGCTGTTCCTTTCTGCCGCATGGTTCGGCATTTTCCGCAGCGCGCCCGATATCCTGCGCTTTCTGCTCCTTGCCATCTTCGTTGTCGGCTTCGCTTTCTCGCTCAATCCGCTACGCCGCCTGCACCGGCCGACGATCGCCGAAGCCGACCGGCTTCTGGAAGAACGCAACGGCCTCGCACATCAGCCCGTTACCGTGCAGGAGGACGAGCCGGCGCTCGACACCCCCTTCGCCCGGGCACTTTGGCGCGAGCATCAGACGCGCATGGCGGAGCGCATCGCTGCACTCGATGCCGGCTTGCCCCGACCGGATATTGCCCGCTACGACCGTTTTGCCCTGCGCGCCATTCCGGCTTTGCTGCTGGTGACGGCCTTCAGCTTTTCCATGTCGAACAGCGGCGGCTCTTTGAGCGATATCTTCACGCCTCCGGCCTCCATGTCGGGCAATCCGGATGTCCGGGTCGACGCATGGGTTACCCCACCTTACTATACGGGCGAGGCGCCGGTTTATCTGACCGGCAGCGTCGCCACCGCCAGCGATAACCTCAACGTGCCGCAATTCTCCGAGCTGACAGTGCGCGTGACCGGCACTTCCGCGGATGAAAAGGTCCTCTTCCAGGCCGCTGGCACCGACAAGGGCATCGAAGTTCCGGAACAGGCGGCCGATACGGACAAACAGGCACCGGCGACCGGAAGCAGCCCTGCGGCTGCTCCCGGCAATGCCGCTTCCCCTGCCGCCGACGGGATGATTTCCCGCACCCATGTCCTGAAACTGGAAAAAGCCGGCTCACTGACCGTCAACGGCCGCTCATGGTCCTTCAATGTGGTCGTCGACAAGCCGCCGGAAATTGCCTTTGACGGCATTCCGCATGCGTCTGCCAGCGGCGCCCTGGAACTCGGCTTCCGGGTCAAGGACGATTATGGCGTTGAAGAGGCACACGCCGAAATCGTGCCTGTGGAGTCGGATGCGACAGCCATCCCGCTCTACGGCCTGCCCGAATACAAGCTCGACGTTCCCCGTCGGGACCGCCGCAACGGCAAGGGCCTGGCAAGCCACGACCTCACGCAGGATCCGCTTGCCGGCAAGCGCGTCCGTATCACGCTTGTCGCCAAGGACGGGGCCGGACAGACGGGGCGCAGCGCACCCTATGAAATGATTCTGCCATCACGCAACTTCAGTCAGCCGCTGGCAGCCGCCGTCGCAGAAGAGCGTCAGGTCTTTGCGCTCGATACCCGCAAGATGCCGGAGGCGATCGAGCTCAACAAATCGCTGACCATACGCCCGGAAGAGACCATTCCCGATCTCGGCAATTTCCTTGCGATCAAATCCGCGCTGACGCGGATGAAGCTCGCGTACAATCAGGCTTCGCTGAAAGATACGGCGGACTATCTCTGGCAGATCGCGCTCGGCATGGAAGATGCGCAGCTGACCGATGCGGAAAAGGCGCTGCGCGACGCCCAGCAGAAGCTCTCCGATGCCCTGCAGCGCAATGCGTCCGACGCAGAGATCAAGAAGCTGACGGACGAACTGCGCAAGGCAATGAACGCCTATATGAAGGAATTGGCCGAGCGCATGCGCAACATGCCGGCTCAACCCAACCAGCGTTCCGCCAATATCCTGCGCCAGCAAGACCTGCAGCGCATGATGGACCAGATCGAAAATCTCGCCCGCTCCGGCAATCGCGAGGCGGCGCAGCAGATGCTTTCCGAGCTGCAGCAAATGATGAACAGCCTGCAGGCCGGCAAGCCGCAACCCGGACAGCAGCAGCAGGGCCAGGCGAATGACAAGATGCGCGAGCAGATGGACAAGCTCGGCCGCATCATGCGCGACCAGCAGAAGCTGATGGACCAGACTTTCAAGCTCGATCAGGCCATGCGCGACCGCATGCAGCGCGGTGATTCCAGCGAGGACGGCGACGGCTTGATGGACCAGCCGCTGCCCAATCTCGGCGATCAGGCGCGACCGGACATGGGTCAACGGGACCAGGCTCAGCAGGATCCGCAGCAAGGGCAAAATCCGAAGGGCCAGAAGGGCAACGACCCGACCGACGGCATGACGGCCGATCAGCTGCGCGATGCGTTGAAGCAGCTGCGCCAGCAGCAGGACGACCTCACCAAGCAGCTCAGCGAACTCCAGAAAAACCTGGGCTCGCTCGGCATGAAGCCGAACCAGAACTACGGCAAGGCGCAGCAGGAAATGAAGGGCGCCTCAGGTCAGCTGACCGAGGGCAACGGCGAAGGCGCCGTGCAGGGCCAGGGACGTGCGCTGGACGCCCTGCGCAAGGGCACCCGCGACATGATGAACCAGTTGATGGCGCAGATGCAACAGCAGGGCCAGGGTCAGGGGCAAGGGCAGATGCCGGGACCAAAGGGCCAGAGCGGCCGCGACCCGCTGGGCCGCCCCCTGGATGGCCCTATAGATCAGTCTGACAAAAACATGGTGCCGGATATCATCAATGCAGAGCGCGCCCGTCAAATTCTCGATGCCATTCGCGAGCGGTTGAGTAACAATCCAGCCCTGAGTGATGAACGAAGCTATCTGGAACGGCTGCTGAATCTGGGGCAGTAGGACGAGCGGAAACGGCTTGGAGCATTTCCGAAAACCGTACGCGACGGTTTTCCTCTGTCTGGACCTACGGGAATGCGAAGCGCCGGACGGATCAGCGCTTCGAAGCCTGGCCGCTCTAGGCAGCCAGTGCGCGTGCGACAGCCTTACGGATATCCGGCAAGGCAAACGGCTTGGCAACGACATCGACGATTTTTTCCATGAGATCGTCGGCACGTTCACGCTGCTCGGCATAGCCGGTCATCAGCAGGATCTTCATTCCCGGGCAGGTCGAATGCGCCTGGTGCGCAAGTTCGATGCCGTCCATGACGGGCATGCGTATATCCGAAAGGAGCAGGTCGTAGCCGCCCGCCTTCAGCTTTTCCAGACCTTCGGCGCCATCGGCTGCCTCTTCAGTCTCGTGACCGTCCAGGCGCAATGCGCGTGCGACGAAGGTGCGAAGCGAATCTTCGTCTTCCGTGATCAGAATTTTTGCCATGGCCCTATGCTCCTGGTCCGTCATGTTCCGCGACCGAAATCACCAGAATTCCGTTTGCGATAGGTAAACGACGAGGGGGTGATTAGGCTCCGTGGTTAACGAGTCGTCATCACTGGAGCAGAATGGAACAGCCGAGGCAGCCGTCTGCATTAACGCTGAATAACGAAAGCGGCTCGGCTCCTCCCGGAGTCTCCGAACCGCTCTATTCGATTGTCCTCAGGCGATTCCGTATGGAATAGCGCCGAGCATTCTGGCTGAAATTGCTTTAGACGGCATCGCCGGTGACGACGCCGACGAAGGGCAGCTCGCGGAAGGCGTAAGCCACATCCATGCCATAGCCGACAACAAAATAATCCGGGCATTCGAAGCCGACATAATCGGCTTCCAGCTCTTCCTGTCGCTTGACGCTCTTGTCGAGCAGGACTGCGAGGCTGACATGGCGAGCGCCGCGCTCATAGAGCAGTTCTTTGGCGAAACGCAGCGTGCGGCCCGATTCCAGAATATCGTCGATCAACAGGACGTCACGATCCTTAACATCGCTGTCGATGTCCTTGACGATGCGAACACCCTGCGAGGTCGTGCCAGCGCCATAGCTCGAAAGGGTAATGAATTCGACCTCAGGGGCAAGCCCGGTCTCATGCAACGCGCGCAACAGATCGGCCGCGAAAATGAAGGAGCCCTTGAGGACTGCAATGACGAGGAGATCCTTCGTCGGCCCGCTGGCGATTTGCTTCGCCATGGTTTGATTGCGCTCGGCAATCTGCTCGGCAGTGAAAAGCGGCTCGATATTCTTCCCGCGTACGACAGGCATTGATTGGCATGCTCCATGGCTTTGCGGCCCTTGGCCGCCGATCAAGCTCTAGCCCGTAGCACAATCAACAAGCCCGACACACCCCCAGAGTCGGATGATTCTAGGCCGATTCGACCTAAAATCCGAATTCTGCGCAGGAATCGAATGGCTGGCGCGCAATGTCGCCCGAAAACCGGTGATACTTTTCGGCATCATGCTTTAGGGCATGAATGAGAGCCGAACATCCGGCGTTTTTCCACCGGGATGCTGCAATCGCGTCGAAAATCCGCGGCTTTCATGCGGCGCAAGCCGCCCGATCGACACGTTTACGACGACGCTCCTCACCAGCTGATCGCCGGCAAAAAGATTGGCGCGGACCTGCGGAACGGACAAGGTCGCGCCGCTGACGTTCTCGATGATCCCGTTCAACGTGAGCACACGAAGCCCATTCTCGTCCCGCGGCGTCACCGTCACATGCGAGAATTGCAACGGCTCTCCCGTCATGTCGACGGGAGAGCCTGAGAGACCGGAAAATCCGCCGGAAAGACCGAAGATCAATATCGCGAGAGAAACGATCAGCGCAACAAAACTACGCCGCGAAGCCTGCTGTAGAACATCCTCGACCAATCGAAACCCAGCCAGCAGACGTGAAAGTCCGTTCGAGCGGGTCTTCCCCAGCCGCGGTTTCGTTCCGGCAGGGCGTTCATAGCGTATATTGACGCCGGCAGAGGCGCTCCGGCTGCGGCCACCCGATACCGTGACAAACTCGGCATCGACGATGTCCGGCTTCGGCGCAAGACGGTGTGCCTGGCCCGAGCTCGCTCCACGCTCTGGCGGGATGAGGTCATAAACCAGCTCCGCCCGCTGCTGACGGTGGCGAAAAGCGCCCATGATGGTCTCCCGTTTCGGTGATCCACATGGTTTCGACGCCCATTCCTAATCTGGGCATTGAAACGAATCCCGCCCAGTCGTAAATTTTATTGGTTAATGCTTCGCAAAGATCGCCATGAATCGGGCGCCTTTCCAGAAAAATTTACCGGCTGTTAACGCCAGTGGTTAACAAGTCGCCTGATTGAACACCGCGGAAGACTGGACTGCCCGTTGATTCACTTTGAGAACGTTGGTTTGCGCTACGGCATGGGTCCGGAAATCCTCCGCGACCTGAGCTTTGACATTCCGAGGAAATCGTTCCAGTTCCTGACCGGCCCCTCCGGCGCTGGCAAGACAACGCTGCTGCGGCTGCTGTTCATGTCGCTGCAGCCGACCCGTGGGCTGATCCGCATGTTCGATCGCGAGATCTCGTCGATCCCGCGCAACGAGCTACCGTTGCTGCGCCGCCGCGTCGGCATCGTCTTTCAGGATTTCCGGCTGCTCGAGCATCTGACGACCTACGAAAACGTCGCCCTGCCCCTGCGTGTACGCGGCAAGGACGAGAGCTCCTACCGCACCGACGTACTGGAACTGCTCAAATGGGTTGGCCTTGGCGAGCGTATCAATGTGTTGCCGCCGGTGCTCTCGGGCGGCGAGAAGCAGCGTGCCGCGATTGCCCGCGCCCTCATCGACCGCCCCGAAATCCTGCTTGCCGACGAGCCGACTGGCAACGTCGATCCGCCGATGGCGCGCCGGCTGCTCAATCTGTTTCTGGAGCTCAACCGCCTCGGCACGGCTGTCGTCATCGCGACGCACGACCTCGCCCTGATGGACCAGATCGAGGCCAGGCGCATGATCCTGTCGGGAGGGCATCTCGATATCTATGACTGAGCAAGCGCCACGCAGGAACAGCCCGAACGCAAAGGCTTCGCAGCCGCAGCAGGCGACGACCGGCCAGCCGCCGGAGCGCAAGCGCCCGGAGATGCGCGTGCGTCCGACCGGACCGATCGTGCCCTCCTCGAATATTCAGGGCAACGCGCTGATCGTCGTCATCGCCATCATGGCCTTTCTCGCTTGCCTGACGCTCGGTGCGGTCAGCATGGTGCGCGCAACGGCCGCCAGCTGGGAAAGCCAGATCTCCCGCGAGATCACGATCCAGATCAAGCCGGACGACAATCTCGATATGGACAAGGCGCTGGCCAGCGCCCGCGATATCGCGCTCAGCTTCGTCGGCACAAAATCGGGCCAGATCGTCGACGAGGCGGCCACCGCCCGACTTCTCGAACCTTGGCTCGGTGCTGGCCTCGATATCAAGGAACTACCTGTCCCCCGCCTCGTCATCATCACGATTGACGAAACACACCCACCTGACTTCGAGGCCATGCGCAGCCTGCTGAAGGCCCAGATCCCACAGGCAACGCTGGACGACCATCGCACCTGGGTCGACCGGCTCGTCTCCATGGCGCATACCACCGTTCTGATCGGCACCGGCGTTCTGCTGCTGGTTTTCACGGCCATGGTGCTGACCGTGGTTTTCGCGACACGCGGAGCATTGTCGGGCAATAGGCACATCGTCGAGGTACTGCACTTTGTCGGCGCCGAAGGCACCTTCGTCGCAACCGAATTTCAGAAGCATTTCCTGAAGATCAGCCTCAAGGGATCGGCGGCCGGCAGCGCGCTGGCGGCTCTCTTCTTCGCCAGTGCCGGCTTCCTGCAGAGCCGCACGATCGCCACGCCACAGACCGATCAGGCGACTGCCCTTTTCGGCACTTTTTCGGTCGGCGCACTCGGCTATCTCGGCATTCTCGCGACCATGATCGTCATTGCACTGCTCACGACGCTGACGGCGCGTTTCACCGTGATGCGGACGATTTACGAGATCGATCTGATCCGTTCTGACCCCGGCAGATCGGACAGTGTGCAGAATTGATAACGCAGTGATGATTTTTTGCGGATTGGCAGCCCGTTCCTTGCCGCAATTGTCGTATAATGACGAATCATGAGCATGGATCTGACGACTCGCAAGACCGTGAGTTCGCAGCCGTTGCGGGAACGCTTCCGCAGCGATAGACCCGTGCGACGCAGCCTGATCCGCCGTCTTTTGCGCTGGGGAGGCTTCGCCTTCATTTTCTTCGTCGCCATCATTTTCGGCGGCTTCCTGCATTTTGTCGATTCGATCACCACCATGAAGCCGCCGCTCGATCCGAAGGCGGATGGCATCGTCGTGCTGACGGGCGGCTACCAGCGCATCGATCAGGCCGTGGAACTGCTGCGCTCCGGTGCCGGCAATCGTTTGCTGATATCGGGCGTGCATCCGACCACGACACCGTCCCAGATCCGCAAGCTGACGCAAAGCTCGGTCGATCTGTTCAGCTGCTGCGTCGATATCGGCTATGATGCGCTCGACACCATCGGCAATGCCCGTGAAGCGGCAAAGTGGATCCACGCCAAGGGCTATAAAAGCATCCTGGTGGTGACGAACAACTACCATATGCCCCGCAGTCTGGCGGAACTGAGATATGTCGACCCATCGACCGATTTCATTCCATACCCGGTCGTCAACTCCGACCTGAAAACCAAAAACTGGTTCACGGATCCCAACGCGCTGCGCACCATGATCTCGGAATATGCCAAGGTCCTTCTCGCAGGAGCCCGCAACCTGACTGGCCTTGGACGTCCTACCGGCTTGCGATCACGCCAGCCGCTCGACGACGACGATTAGAGCTTGGAGCCGCGAAAGCGAGCACGCACCGACTTTTTATTGACGACGTAATCGTGTAGGCAAACCTTTGGATACCGGCGCAGGCCGGTGCATTGGGAAAGCCTCGATGATTACATTGCGTTCGATCCTGTTCAACGTAGCCTTCTATGCCAATCTGATCATTCGTATGATCGTTTTGACGCCCATCTATTTCCTGATGCCGCGCAAGGCGGCCTACGCGATTCCCAAGGCATGGGCGAAGTCCAGCACCTGGCTGATGGAAAAGATCGTCGGCACGACTTTCGAGATCGAGGGCCTCGAGAACATCCCGAAGGGCAGCTATATCTTCGCTCCGAAACACCAGTCCTTCTGGGACACTTTCGCGCTTCTCCCCTATCTCGACGACCCGGTCTACATCCTCAAGCGCGAGCTGATGTGGATTCCCCTGTTCGGCTGGTATGCCGGCAAGCAACGGATGATTCCGGTCGATCGCAGCGCACGCGGCAAGGTGATGTTCGATGTTCTGAAGCGCACACGCGAAGAACTCGCCACCGGCCGCCAGTTGATCATCTATCCGGAAGGTACGCGCCGCCCGCCAGGCGCCGAGCCGGTCTATAAATACGGCATCGCGCGCATGTATCGAGACCTCGGAATTCCCGTCGTCATGGTTGCCATGCATCCCGGCCTGTTCTGGCCGCGCCGCACCTTCCGCAAATATCCCGGCCACCTCAAGGTGCGCATCCTGCCGCCCATCGAGCCCGGCCTGGACCCGGATGTCTTCTTCGCAAGGCTGATTGAGGAGACGGAAAGGGCAAGCGACGAATTGCTGGTCGAAACCATCGCAAACAACCCAAATCTGCCGGTCCCTCCGATCGCCGCTCGGCGTCTGGCGGAAATCGACAAGGCAAAGGTGGCCGCAGCGGCTGTTTAAGCCCTTTGATCTGACACCACGCGAAAGAGCGGCGAATCAGAATGCTTCCCGCATTCGTTCCACTTCGCCGGCGACATGCTCGAGCCATTGGTCGCGAATGCCCATCTCGCGCAAATGCGTCAACGTATTGAACACATAGGCGTCGTTCGGGCCGGACTGGCCACTGGCCGATTCGACGACATGCGCGGCCTCAATGGCATCGAGCGCACCGGCATATTGCCTGTGGTTTCGATCGACGACATAGGCAACAGCCGAAACCCGCCGACCGTTGGCAAGCCGGATCGGCAGCGTCTTTTCCAGATAGACATTGGTGACGAGTTCGCGCTCGCGCAGATAGGCGATCACCTCATCCCAGGCAGAGGCTGGAACGCGAAATGCCATGCCGCGGCATGAACCGCCACGATCGAGACCAAGGACGAGGCCGGGGCTCGTCTCGCTACCGCGATGGACCCAGGAGCGGACACAGAGTGAACGGCGATAACCGAAAATAAGGGCCTCCGCCCGCTCGTCATAATCAAAGCCCGGATTCCACATGAGGGATCCGTAGCCAAATACCCAAAATTCGTCCATATCCAACGCCAAATCACTGTGAAGCTTCAGTCCAACCATTGGAGAACAACATGGCAGCGTCAAGCCAGAGCGTAGCAACCGGCCGAGGCAAACGTCTTTGGCTCGTCCTGCTCGGTCTGTTGGTCGTCCTCGCCGCGCTCTATACCGGGGGATGGTATTACGCGACCGGCTTCGTAAGGTCCAACGTTCTGAAGGCGCTCGGCCAGCAGAACAGTGCCGGTATCGCAGGCAAATGCGAGAACATGGCCTTCAACGGCTTCCCCTTCTCCATCGGGTTGACCTGTGACACGGTCACGGTCGACAACCAGACCCGGGGTGTCTCCGCCAATTTCGACATGCTGAGTGCATCGGCACCGGTCTTCCAGCCTAATCACGTCAGCTGGAGCCTCAAGTCGCCGGCAGAATTGCGGACGACCGAGGGCCTGACGGTGTCCGCCGAATGGACTGCCTTGCAATCGAATCTCGTCGCCAAGGGCCGTGGCGTCGCGCAAAGCCAGACTGTCATCGACGGTCTGAAGGCGGGGATCGTCTCGTCCTTCACCGGCCAGAGCGCCAATGTGACCGCCGCCCACACCGAAATGCACGCCAGCCAGAACGGCGACGACCTCGATCTCGCAATCGGCATCGAGAATGCCAACGCGGTCATCAAGGACTTCCCGCAGACACTGCCGACCGCTTCGACCAGTGCCAACGTGACGCTGTCAGGCAAGGCAGGATTGCTCGACGGCAGCGATCGCGAGGGCCTTCACGGCACTGCCGGTGTCCTGCACCAGGCCGTCATCGACATCGGCGACGGCCGCGTCATGACGCTCTCCGGCCCCTTCAATTTCGACGAGGACGGCTTCTTGTCCGGCCAATTCAAGCTGGAGATCAATCAGATCGGTCCCTGGGGCGACAGCCTGAGCACGACGCTCCCCGCCGCCAAGAACATCATCAAGACAGCAACGAAGATGCTGAAGGCTCTGGCAAGCGGCGCCGACAAGGTCTCTGTCGATCTGACCGCTGATCGCGGCCGCCTCTCGCTCAGCGGCTTCATCCCGCTCGGAAAGATTCCGCCGATCTGAGCCGAGAAGCACTCTTGGGAAATGTGCGGAGCAATTTTCCGTTCGGAGTGCCTGAGAAGCAAGAGGATGGTGCGTTTCTGCGATTCTAAGGGAACGCGCAAACGCCCTACGCCTCAGGCGTACCGGAGATGTCCTTCAGAAAGAATATCTCCGGGCTCGACTGGAGAATGCGAAGATCGATGCTGCCTGCTGCCTTGAACCCATTGCGGCGATGCCAGGCCTGAGGCTCGGCTTCCGCCCATTCGCTTGAGGTCATCAGGTGCTGCGCGCCTTCTTCCGCCATGGCCTTTTCCCAGGCCAGAAAGAGAGCCGTGCCCGCGCCGGAACGTTGCAGCGAAGGCAGCACACGGATCATATCCATATAGGGGATCTTGCCCCAGAAGCGGCTGAATCGCAGGAAGCCGACGAGTTCACCATCCCGTTCGGCGACGAAATATTCTTCGAACTCGATGCAGCGCTTGATCCAATCCTCGCTCGCATCGTCGTGCTCGATGAGCCAAGGCAGATCCTCGGAGCGCCCGCGTCTGACGATCATGAGCGCCCTCCATCGTGTAAGGCTGCTTATTCCTTCGTATCCAGGGCATGACGGCCGAAATCCGGCGCATCGACGTCCTGGCCGGCCTCGACGATCGAACGGCGTATGGCGCGGGTACGGGTGAAGAGTTCGAAAATCTTGTCGCCCTCGCCCCAGCGGATCGCCCGCTGCAGCGACGCGAGATCTTCCGAAAACCGCGACAGCATTTCGAGGATCGCATCGCGATTGTGCAGGCAGACGTCGCGCCACATGGTCGGATCGGACGCGGCAAGGCGGGTGAAGTCGCGGAAGCCGGAGGCCGAATATTTGATGACTTCCGACTCGGTCACCGTCTCGAGATCATCGGCGGTGCCTACGATGTTGTAGGCGATGAGATGCGGTAGATGCGAAACGATCGCCAGCACCTTGTCGTGATGTTCCGGGTCCATCTCGTCGACACGGGAACCGAGGGTTTCCCAGAAATCGCGAAGCGTCTTGATCGCGGCTTCGTCGGTGCCCGGAACCGGGGTAAAGATGCACCAGCGTCCCTTGAACAATCCGGGAAAGCCGGCATCCGGCCCCGATTTTTCCGTACCTGCCAGCGGATGGCCCGGAATGAAGTGCACGTTAGGGGGCATGTGCGGCTGCATCTGCGCGATGACCGACGCCTTGGTCGAACCGACGTCGGTAACAATCGCGCCCGGCTTCAAATGAGCCGCGATTTCCTTGGCAACGCTCTCCGAAGCGCCGACCGGCACCGAGACGATGACGAGGTCTGCATCCTTGACCGCTTCGGCCGAGGACGGCGTATAGCGATCGCCAAGCTTCAATTCCTCGGCGCGCTTCAGCGTCTCGGCACTGCGGGTCGAGATCACCACTTCCTTGGCAAGGCCGAGCCGCTTGATGTCATGAGCGATGGAAGAGCCGATCAGGCCGATGCCGATCAGCGCGATGCGATCGAACTTGATGCTGCTCATGCCTTGCGTCCCATAAACTCCGTCAGCGCAGCGATGAAGCCGAGATTGGCCTCTTCGGTGCCGATGCTCATGCGCAGCGAATTCGGGAAACCATAGGCGCGCACGGCGCGCACGATATAGCCGCGGCTGGTGAGGAAATCATCAGCCTCGACGGCGCGCTTGCCATCGACATCGGGGAAATGAATGAGAACGAAGTTCGTAACCGACGGCGTTACCTTGAGGCCAATGGCCTCAAGCGCAGCTGTCATCTTCTCGATCCACTGCAAATTGAATGCGACGGTGTCAGCCGTGAAGGCCTGATCGCGAACGGCAGCAGCACCGGCGGCAATCGCCGCGCTGTTCATGTTGAACGGGCCGCGCACCCGATTAACGGCGTCGATGATGTCGACCGGCGCATACATCCAGCCGACGCGCAGCGCCGCCAGCCCATAGACCTTCGAGAAGGTACGGGTCATCACGACGTTCTGGTTGGCCGAAACAAGCTCGAGACCAGCTTCATAGTCGTTACGGCGGACATATTCCGCATAGGCGGCGTCGAGCACGAGGATGACATGCTTCGGCAGGCCAGCCTGCAGCCGGCGAATTTCGCTGACCGGGACGTAGGTGCCGGTCGGATTGCCGGGATTGGCGATGAAGACCATCTTGGTCTTCTTGGTAACGGCAGCAAGGATCGCATCGACATCGACGGTGCAATCCTTTTCCTTGACCGTAACCGGCGTCGCGCCGGCGGCCATGATCTGGATCTTGTAGACCAGGAATCCATGCTCGGTGATGATGCCTTCATCGCCCGTGCCGAGATAGGTATGGCAAAGCAGACCCAGCAGCTCGTCGGAACCATTGCCGCAGATGATATTGGCGATGTTCAACCCATGCACATCGGCGATCGCCTGACGCAGCTCCTTGGCCTGACCGTCAGGATAACGCTCGAGCTGACCGGCGGCCGCACGGAAGGCTTCGATGGCCTTGGGGCTGGCGCCAAGCGGCGTCTCGTTGGAAGAAAGCTTGAAGACGCGCTCAACGCCCGGCGCATGCTCCTTGCCCGGCACATAGGCAGCGATATCGAGAATACCGGAACGCGGGACGGGCTTGCTCATTTCCATGCTCATGGGATCGACCTTGCGAATGACCGGGAAATTCCGGCTAGAAACACCCTGTCGCATTAAAGCGGAAACGCGGTTTTGTCGAGGGTCAGCGCCGTATCGATCGTATCATGCGCCGTCGCGCGTCGTCGGTATGCCGCGTGGCGCAAGCACAGGCACGAAGACGCGGCGCGACGCGCGCACGGCGACCGGCAGACCCTGATAGAGCCGCTTTTGCGCCTCGACGATGATGACCCCGGAAAAAGCCGGCCAAAGCGTGCGGCCGATTCTCTCGAACGCCCGGCGCAGGCGGAGAATAGTGCGCAGTTTCGAGGGCGGAAAGAACAGGGCTTCCGCCGTCGCACCCGGCGTAAAATTGGTTTCCCGCAGCAACGAAGTCAGCTGGCCGCGGGAATAGGGGCGGCCGGACCCGAAGGGCGTATGCTCCATGCGCGCCCAGACGCCGCGGCGGTTGGGCACCGCAATGACGAGCCGCCCGCCCGGCGCCAGCACGCGCCAAAGCTCTTTCAGCGTCTCGCGCGGGCTCTCGGCAAATTCCAGCGAATGCACCATCAGCACACGGTCGACAGAGCTGTCCGGCAATGGCAGTTCTTCATCGAAAATCAGCGCCGTGGACGATGCCGATCCCAACGGCCAGTTCACTGCGCCCTGCCCTGCCGGCATGAAAGCGAAGGTGCGCTCGGTATCGGCGCGGAAGCGGTCGAGATAGGGAACTGCATAGCCAAGGCCGACAAGCCGCTCTTCCGGCATGCGCGCCCAGATGGAGGAAAGCGCCATGGCGATCGACTGCTCGGCCAAGTGGCCGAGCTCGGAATGATAAAACTGGCGGAGATCGACAATATCTGCGTGCATCGAAACAAATGTTATCAGCCAAGCGTTGGACTTCAAGACCGAACGACTTACATTCTCTACCAACGTAAAAGACGAGGACGATTTCAATCATGAAACCCTTGGAATTAGAGATATTTATCTGCCGTTCCGACAATTATGGCGTCTTGGTCCATGATCCGGAAACCGGATTGACGGCATCGATCGACGCTCCGGAGGCCGATGCGATTCTGAAGGCGACCGAGCGTCGCGGCTGGAGGCTCAGCCATATCCTGACAACCCATCATCACACCGATCACGTCGAAGGCAATCTGGCATTGAAGGAGCAGTTCGGCTGCGAGATCATCGGCCCGATCAACGAGGCCGTCGCCATTCCGGGCCTCGATCGCGCCGTCGGCGACGGCGATACTTTCGAGTTCGCCGGTCATACGATCAATGTCATCGAAACGCCCGGCCACACCGCCGGTCACGTCTGTTATCACTTCGTCGACGACAAGCTGCTGTTTGCCGCCGACACGCTGTTTGCGCTTGGCTGCGGCCGCCTGTTCGAGCGGACACCAGCCGACATGTGGAGTTCGCTGCAAAAACTGGCCATGCTCCCTGACGAGACAGCCGTTTATTTCGGCCATGAATATACGCTTTCCAATGCCCGCTTCGCTCTGAGCATCGACCCCGACAACGAAAGGCTGCGGGTGCGTGCGGCCGATATCGAGGCACTGAGGGCCGCTGGCAAATTCACCATTCCGACGACGCTTGCACTGGAGAAGGAAACCAACCCGTTCCTGCGCGCCGCCGACCCTTCGATCCGTCGCAACCTGCTGATGGAAACTCGCGGCAATGACGAAGTCTTCGCCGAGATCCGCAAGCGCAAGGACAATTTCTGATGCAGGTGAAAGAGATCATCGAAACGCTTTCGATGCAGCGGCATCCGGAAGGCGGCTGGTACGTGGAAACGTTTCGCGACGAAAATGGCGGCGCACGCGGCCATTCCACCGCGATCTATTATCTGCTCGAAGCCGGCGAGCGCTCGCATTGGCACCGGGTGCGCGATGCAGCTGAGATCTGGCACTACTATGCCGGCGCGCCGCTTGCGCTGCACCGTTCGTCCGACGGCAAGGCCAGCGAGACGCTGGTGCTCGGCCTCGACCTCTCAAAGGGCGAGCGGCCGCAGGCCGTCATTCCGACCAACTGGTGGCAGTCCGCTGAAAGCCTCGGCGAGTTCACGCTTGTCGGCTGCACGGTGTCGCCCGGTTTCGAATTCTCAAGCTTCGAAATGGCACCACCGGATTGGGAACCGGCCTCAGGCTGAACCTCCTTCACCTTTCGTTGACGTCGCGCTGCATGCGGCTCGACGGCACGGAACAATGACCTTGAAAAAGCGCGGCACTGTTTCAGCTTTACACGGAGAGAGAAGAGTGGTTCATCCGGAGGAGGTTTTTTCGTGCGGTTGTTGTTATCCCTGCTCGTCGCTGCGGGCTGCGTCATGAGCGCGCCTGCATTTGCCCTTGATGCGCCGGCGTCGCCTCCGGCCGAAAAGCCTCTGAAAAACTTCGTCACCTCTGTTGAGACCGACGGCTCGATCACGTTCCGCCTTTTCGCTCCATCCGCGAAGGCCGTCTCCGTCGGCCTCGGCGCGCGCGATCCTATCATCATGCAAAAGAGCGACGACGGCATCTGGAGCGCGAAGACCGGGATCCTGAAACCCGATCTCTACGAATATTACTTCAACATCGACGGCTTCCGCAGCATCGACACCGGCACCAACGCGCCGAAGCCGCAGCGGCACGTCAATACCAGCCTCATCCTGGTGCCTGGCAGCATTCTCGATATCTGGAACGTGCCGCATGGCGACCTGCGGCTGGTGACCCTGCATTCCAAGGCCCTGAATTCGGAACGGCAGATGTATGTCTACACGCCGCCCGGCTATAACGACGCCTCCAAGCCGCTGCCCGTGCTCTATCTCTATCACGGCTTCGGCGACACCGTCGGCTCATGGGTTGCGCAAGGGCGCGCTCCGCAGATCCTCGACAATCTCCTGGCCGAGAAAAAGATCGAACGGATGATCGTCGTGATCCCCGACACGGAAACCGACGTGCCGGATGCGATCGCCGAGAACATGCCCGCTTCGGATATTCGCAAGGTATTCTTTCCGGCCAATGCCGAAGCCGCCGATCGTGAGCTTGTCGAAGACTTGATCCCCTACATGAAGCAGCACTACCGGGTACGGAACGATGCGGACGGCCGCGCCGTCGCCGGCCTCTCACAGGGCGGTTATCAGGCACTTGTCTCCGGCCTCTCGCACCTCGGCACCTTCGGCTGGGTCGCAACTTTCAGCGGCGTCAGCACCACAAGTTCGCCGAACAAGGCGGTCGATGCAGCACTGAACGAGCCGGAGAAGATCAACAAGGCGCTACGCAATTTCACAGTGACGGTCGGCAGCAAGGACGAAGTCGTCGGCAAGGACGTGGCCGGCCTGAAGGCAACGCTCGACGAGAAGAAGATCAAACACGACTATCACGAATATCCGGACCTCCAGCATGAGATGGATGTCTGGCGGCCGTCGCTTGCGGCCTTCCTGGAAGAAGTCTTCAAGAAATAGCGGGTAGCGATTGCGGCGGCGCTATTCCGCCGCTTCCGCCTGCGCCTGTTCCACATCGCCACGACGCAGGATCATGCGATGCGCGGCAAGAACCGCGCCGCCAGTCACGAGCAGGCAGGCGAATGCAATGCCCCAGCTCGGCTCGGCAAAACCGAATAGCGTCAGGATCAAGGTCGACAGCAACGGCGCGGCATAGCTCGCCGCCCCGAGGATCTGGATATCGCCATTTTTCACGCCATAGTCCCACGCATAGAAGGCCGCCCCGACGGGAAAGAGCCCAAGCCCGAGCACGGCCACCCACTGCGCTGAGCTTTCCGGCCAGATGGTCTGCTCCAGACCGAGATGGCAGAAGAAGGAGAGAATCGCGGTGGCGAGGCAAAAGATGGTGACGACATCGGTGGAAACCGCCTCAAAGCGGCGCGTCAACAGCGAATAGCCGGCCCAGGTGAAGGCACAGAGCATGGCGGCGCCATAGCCGACTGCATAGGCACCCTCGAAATGAAAGCCATTCCGCCCGACGATCAGAACCGTGCCCGCAAGTCCCATCAGCGCACCCAGTATATGATACCAGCGCAGCCGCTCGCCCGGCAGCAAGGCAGAGCCGATGACGATCAGAAGCGGCCAAAGATAGGAAATCAGACCAGCCTCCACCGCCGGCGCATGGCGCAGCGCCGTGAAATACAGGAAATGAAAGCCGAACAGGCCGGCGATACCCGTGACCCAGACCTTTGCCGGCTGCCGGAGCAGTTTCAGCCGCTCCGGCTTCAGCAGAAGAACGACGATGCCGGGGATACTACCGATGGTGAAGCAGATCGCGAGCAGCTGAAACGGCTGCATCTTGCCGGATGCCACCGTCAAAAGCGCCAGAAACGACCACATCAAGATGGCCGAAAAGCCCGTCAATGTCGCGCGAAACCTCACTGCTGCCCCCCAACTCGTTGCCGCGGGCATCCTCCAGCCCGCTAGCTGCCGTATTTCACGGCCGTAATCGTCACCGTCCCGTACTGAGTCGGTATGCGGACGTAGACTGGAGCATATACATTCATGGCTTCGGCCTTGGCAAACCAGATCTCCATATTGTCGCTCTTGGCAAGATAGAGGTAGTCCTTACGCGAGCTCTTATAGCCGCTCTTTGGCGTGAAGCGCACGCCGCAGGCGACCGTCTTGCCCTTGAAGCCCTCGGTCGAGAACGGATGAGACCCCTTCGGTGACAGTTTCAGATCCATCCGCATCTCGCCGTCAAATACCGCCAGCGTCTGGTTGCAGAGATTGAGGCTTGGCGTGATCGGAAAGATCATGCCGGAAATCGGATCGAGCACAGACTTCAGGTCCGCTTCGGTAATCGGAACCCAATTGTCCGGCCGCTTCGGTTCCGGTGTGATCGTGTTGGAGGTCACACTGCCGTTGGTGTAGGCGACGTCGTAGGTACGCTCTTTCTTGCCGCTCTTGTAGAAGAGCGTGTAGTGCGTCGCCTGCAGCTTGTTGTCGTTGACGACACCGGTCACATCGGTCCTCGCGTCGATCGAGGTCACGAGGTCTGCGAGACCTGCGGAGGTGATATCGCCGCGGATGGTGAATTGCTTTCCGGTGACCTCGGTCTTGAAATCCGCCCGGGCGATCGGCAGGCCGGCCAGCGAAACACGATAGCGCGTTTCATGCCGCAGCACGTCGGCCAATGCCATTGACGGCATCGACGCAACGATAGCTGAAATAAGAAACCACTTTCGAATTTGAACCATGATAGGGCCTTCAACGAGGATCAGGCAGGATATATAGATATGATGTCCGCCCGCTGCGAGCGCCAGACAACAGCAGCTTTTTGACGGAATTACGGGAAAACACAAGGTTTGGCTTGACGTGACCGGCTGCTCTGACTATAGAACCGCAACTTTCCAATTATGGCCCGTTGGATTGCGTGCCGGGTGTTGCCCGGGATGCTTATCTGATAGCCGAGAAAAACAAAAGTAGGTGTACCATGTCCCGCATGTGCGAATTGACCGGCAAGGCCGTCCTCGTGGGCAACAACGTTAGCCACGCCAACAACAAGACCAAGCGTCGGTTCCTTCCGAACCTCTGCCAGGTCACGCTGATCTCCGACGTTCTCGGCCAGCGCTATCGTCTGCGCGTTTCCGCTGCAGCGCTTCGCTCGGTTGAACATCGCGGCGGTCTCGACGCCTTCCTCATCAAGGCAAGCGAAAACGAACTCAGCATGCGCGCTCGCCTGCTGCGTCGTCAGATCGTCAAGAAGTCTGCTGAAGCAGCTGTTGCTGCCTAAGCACTAGCGCTTCACGATATCATACGGGCTAAAAGGCTTGCACGGATAAGATCCGCTCAGGCCTTTTTCCATGTCCGGTTCACTCCAACTGGTGGCATCACCCAGGATAAAAAAATGCTGACAGCACGCCATACCCTTATCTACGTTCTTCTGATGACGCTCGTCGTCGTCGCCTCAAATATCCTCGTGCAGTATCCGCTGCAGGCCACGCTCGCCGGCATCAATCTCGCGGATATCCTCACCTGGGGCGCCTTCACCTATCCGGTCGCCTTCCTCATCACCGATCTGACCAACCGCCAGTTCGGCCCGAAGGCTGCGCGCAAAGTGGTGTTTGCCGGCTTCGTCGTCGGCGTCGCCCTGTCGTTCTATACGGCACAGCCTCGCATCGCGATCGCCTCCGGCTCGGCCTATCTCGCCGGCCAGCTGCTCGATATCTCGGTCTTCAACCGCCTGCGCCGCATGGCTTGGTGGCGCGCGCCCCTGTTCGGCTCGCTGATCGGCTCGATGCTGGATACGATGATCTTTTTCTCCTTTGCCTTCGCGCCCTTCTTCGTCTTCTTTGGACCGAACGATCCCTTCGCGATCGACTGGGCTCCGATCCTCGGCGTATTCTCCACTTCTGCACCGCGCTGGATTTCCTGGGCAATCGGCGATTTCTCGGTGAAGGTGACCATCGGCCTCATCATGCTGTTGCCCTACGGCGCGCTGATGAACATGCTGAAGCCGATGTCGCAGGCGCCAACGGCATAACGAAGCCATTTTTCGATGCGCACCGCCACCGGTGCGCATCGATCACTACCCCCTAGCGGAAAGACAGACAGGCCAGCACGGCGGCTGCAAATGCGGCCGGGTTTTCGGCCATCATCAGATGGCCGGTATGCCGGATGTTGAGCCGCGCCGCGCAAAGACCGTTGGCCCAGTCCGGAACGTCCCAACCCTCAGCGGAACGGCGCCCCGCGATGAGATAAAGCGGAACACCGGATCGCAGGATGTCACGGATCGCATCCAGATAGGCAGCCTCTCCTGTTGCAGCCACGACCGCTCGAGCCTGCGCCCTGATTGTTGAGGGCGGCTGATTCTCAAGCCAGTTCCTGGCAAGCGCTGAGGTCCACTCGTTGATCTCTACGCCTGCACCGGCAATCCAGGCGTCCGGGGCAGCTTCATAGCCGGAGATGATCTCCGCAACCTCCTCATCCGACTTTACGGCGATCTGTCCCGACCAGAACGCATCCTTGAGGGTGAAGTTACCCTCGATGCTCGTCAGCGACTCGACAAGCTCGGGAAAATGCTGTGCGACGAGCACCGAAACCGCGCCACCGACGGAATGCCCGACCAGATGAACTTTGCGCTTGCCGAGACCCGAAATGAAATCCGCGATGTGGCGAGCCTGGTCGAGAAGGCTCAGGTTGCCCGTGTTGGCCGCACGGTTGCGGCCGTAACCGATGAGATCAGGAGCATGAATCTCGACGTTGCCGAAAGCGGCCAGGATTCTCGGATCGCTCAGGCTGCCGAAAAGCCCATGGACGAGCACGATAGGTTTGTCTGGAACTGACATGTCGAGAATCCAGTTGTTGGAGCAAAGACGTCGCTTAGCTGAGGCTGGAGATTTCCTCAATCTCCCGGATTGCTGGAGCGCTCCCAATCAGTCCTGAGCCATGTCCTAGTTACGGCCGACAGCACCTTCATCGCGGAGACGGAATTCCAGCATCAGGCTGCGCTGCAGGATCGAATGGTTGTCGTCGGAAATCATGATCAGGTGAAGGGAGCCGTCGGCGGCGCGGAAAACGTCGAGGCCTTCCATGTTGTCGATCTGATATCCCGAGCCGGCTTCGAAGATCACCTTGCCGTCGAGAACGGCGTCCGGTTTGATGTCAGCGCCGGCAATACGGCGGATACGTACGCCGACGCCATGCACGAGCCCAAAACGGCGCTCCAGCAACAGCAGGTCGCCATCAGGCAGAAACACGCCGTCGCTGATGTCGAAGTCGTCGTGACGCCGGACGGTGAAGCGCCCTTGCAGCGGCCCCTCCAGAACAGCGGCAAACATGTTGCCTTGCTCGTCCACGCTGTCCTCCGTAACGATGACAGCGGCACCTGCAAGCGGGCTCGACTGCGGCGCGATCATTAGCGCCTCGAGACTGCGATTTGAACGCAGCTCCACTCTGGGAATGGGGATAGGCAGGCTATCGTCCGGCGGCGATATTTCGAAACCCGGATCGGGATAGGTGTCGACGCGATGGTGCTGCTCGTAGCTCACCAGTATATGGTCGCCACGCAACGCCAGCCCCTCGGCATCCATCCCGCCTGTCCCTGCATCCGTGCCGCCATCACGGTCTATCATGGGCGTGATGCGGGCTTCGGAAATGCCTTTCAGCCGCCCCTTGTCATCGCGCATGATGGCGCCCGTCAACCAGTGACCCGTATCCAGTACGGAAACGAAGTGCTGCTGATCGGGACGAAAGCGGATGGCCGACATGGCGCCCAGCAGCACATTGTCGGAACTAAGCTCGAGACCGCCGATAAACTCTAGTGCCCCGAACTGCGTTTCGTCCGAGCCACGCTTGAAGGTCGAGATTGTAGTGGCGCGAATATTCGCCGGACCGCCGTCATCGGCACGATCTTCCGAATCGCACCCGGCAAGCGGCAATGCGAGCAAGGCCATCATGCCAAGACATCGGGCCACGATCGGACCGCGCTTGAAACCACTATCGCCAAAGGGAAGATGCATCGGCCCGAGAGCCGATGCGAAAGGAAGCCGAAACGGGCTCAGCTTGCACGGCGCATGCGCGAACGCGGCATGCTTGCCTGATCCTCGAACAGCGAGGCAAGTTGCTCCGTCATCGCGCCGGCGAGTTCGTCGGCGTCGACAATGGTAACCGCACGCCGATAATAGCGGGTGACATCGTGACCGATGCCGATCGCCAGCAGCTCGACAGGAGACCGCGTCTCGATCTGATCGATAACGGCCCGCAGGTGCCGCTCCAGATAATTGCCCGGATTGACCGACAGCGTCGAATCATCGACCGGAGCGCCATCCGAAATCATCATCAGGATACGGCGCTGTTCGCGGCGGCCGAGCAGGCGGTTATGCGCCCAGATCAGCGCCTCACCGTCGATATTCTCCTTGAGCAGGCCTTCGCGCATCATCAGGCCGAGATTGCTGCGCGACCGGCGATAAGGCTCGTCCGCAGACTTGTAGATGATGTGACGCAGGTCGTTCAGACGGCCCGGTGTCTGCGGCTTGCCGCTGGCAAGCCACTTTTCACGCGCCTGTCCACCCTTCCAGGCCTTGGTGGTGAAGCCGAGGATCTCGACCTTCACGCCGCAGCGCTCGAGCGTGCGAGCAAGGATATCGGCGCAAGAAGCGGCAACTGTAATCGGCCGCCCGCGCATCGAGCCGGAGTTGTCGATCAACAGCGTCACGACCGTATCGCGGAACTGCGTATCGCGCTCCATCTTGAAGGATAGAGCTTGCGTCGGGTCGATGATCAGACGGGTGAGACGAGCCGGATCAAGATACCCCTCTTCCAGGTCGAAGTCCCATGAGCGGTTCTGCTGTGCCATCAGGCGACGCTGGAGACGGTTGGCGAGCCGACCCACAGCCCCTTGCAGGTGGGCAAGCTGCTTGTCGAGGAAGGCACGCAGGCGCTCGAGCTCGGCCGTGTCACAGAGTTCCTGCGCTGTGGTCGTCTCGTCGAACTCCTCCGTATAGACGTGGTAGTCGACCTTCTCGTTGAAGTCGGCGAAAGGCGTGTTCGGACGGCGAGTCTCGCCCGGCGTTTCCGAATCCTCCTCGCCCTCTTCGCTCATGTCATCGTCGGAGATCTCGCCACCGTCCTCGGTTGCGCCATCCTCCATCTGCTCGTCGGAGGTTTCGCTGTCCTCGGCAGGTGCCGCGTCGGAGCCTTCGTCTTCGTTGGCCTCGTCGTTGTCCTGGTCTTCGCCGTTCGGCTTGTCGTCTTCGCTCGGCTGCTCCTCGCTGTCGGGTTCCGACTGCTCGTCACCATATTCCTCGGCCATCTCCATGGCGGTCAGAATATTACGCACGACACGGGCGAAGCTCTGCTGGTCGTTGATCGACGAAAGCAGATTGTCGAGTTCGCCGCCGGTCTTTTCCTCGATGAAGGGACGCCAGAGATCGAGCACCTTGCCGGCGCTTTCCGGCGGCTTCTGGCCGGTCAGCTTCTCACGCACGATCATCGCCATGGCTTCGCCGATCGGCGCGTCTTCCTGCCGTTCGATGCCCGCGAAGTTCGCCTTGGCATATTTCTCCGCATTCATCGAACTGAGGTTGGCGGCAACGCCGCTCATGCGCAGCGAACCGATCGATTCGACACGCGCCTGTTCGACCGCATCGAAGATGCCGCGCGCATCGGCGCCCTGCGGTGCCATGACCGCATGAACGCGGGCGTCGTGACAGGCCAGACGCAGCGCCATCGAATCGCCAAGCCCGCGGGTCACCGCGAGTTCATGCATCGTCGGCCGCTTCGACAGCTCCGGCAAGCGGATACGCTCGCCGGTCATACCCGGGCGTTCGTTGGCGAATGCTACCTCGACCTCGGCATCGCCGGCGATCGAGCGCACACAGCCTGTGATCGCCCGGCGCAACGGCTCCATGTCCACCGGAGCACCCGGCTTCGCTCTGGAATTATCTCCGCGACCTGACATGATATGTGGGCTCTTCCCTATGCTTCAAGCACGATGTTGGCAGCACTTTCCTTCAGCTCGATGCCGAAGGCGCGCTGATAGTGCTCGGCGACCAGCGGCCGCTCCAGCTCATCGCACTTGTTGAGGAAGGTAACGCGGAACGCAAAGGCGATATCGCCGAAGATTTCGGCATTCTCGGCCCAGGTGATGACGGTACGCGGGCTCATGACGGTCGACAAATCGCCGTTCATGAAGGCAGAGCGCGTCAGATCGGCGACGCGCACCATCTTTGAGATCGCGTCACGACCCTTGTCGTTGCGGAAGGACTTCACCTTCGCCAGCACGATATCGACTTCGACATTATGCGGCAGGTAGTTCAGCGTCGACACGATCGACCAACGGTCCATCTGCGCCTGGTTGATCTGCTGCGTGCCGTGATAGAGGCCCGTGGTATCGCCGAGACCGATGGTGTTGGCGGTCGCGAACAGGCGGAAGGCCGGGTGAGGACGGATGACGCGGCTCTGGTCCAGCAAAGTCAGGCGACCCGACGATTCCAGCACGCGCTGAATGACGAACATCACGTCCGGGCGGCCGGCATCGTATTCGTCGAAGACGAGCGCGACGTTGTGCTGATAGGCCCAGGGCAGAATGCCGTCCTTGAATTCAGTGATCTGCAGACCGTCCTTGACGACGATCGCATCCTTGCCGACGAGGTCGATACGGCTGACGTGGCTGTCGAGGTTGATACGCACGCAAGGCCAGTTGAGGCGCGCCGCAACCTGCTCGATGTGAGAGGACTTGCCGGTGCCGTGATAACCCGAAATCATCACGCGGCGGTTATGGGCAAAGCCGGCGAGAATGGCGAGCGTGGTCTCGCGGTCGAAAAGGTAATCCGGGTCCAGATCAGGTACGTAGGCGCCGCCCTTGCTGTAGGCGGGAACGCGAATGTCGGAATCGATGCCAAAGACTTCACGGACCGAAACAGTGGTGTCGGGAATCTCGGAAATATCAAGGTCAATCTTGCTCATCATGTCTCCAGGGCGGGTGGCTTTTCACCCTGCCATATCAATCTCAGCCATTTTTTCCGAAACGCCGCAGCTTGTTGCCCACATCCGTTCGGTCGGAACGCGGCGATACTTCTCCGGGACTAAAGCAAAATCTCGGCGCGATGAAATGATCGCTTGCGAGCATCCTTGAACAGAGCCCCGGACAAGAAACGCCGCGTCCGGAAAGTCGGCCGAGGTGCAGCCAGCCAAAAGCACACCCTGCCGCGGTTGCCCGCGGCTTCAGCCGATTTGGACCATACCTGATTGAAGGCGGAGAGCAAGGACGGGAATTAACAAAAACCGTTCTGTTTCAATAATTGATAGGCCTGTATGACGGCGCGGAAGCGCTCCTCGGAGCCACGATCGCCGCCATTGGCATCGGGATGGTGCATTTTCACCAATTCCTTGTAGCGGCGCTTGATTTCCGACGCGGTGGCGGTCGCACCCAGGCCCATCGTGTCGAATGCCTTCGCCTCGAGCGATTTCAGCTTGCGCTGCTCCGGGAAACGCGGGCCGCGCCCCTGTCCCTCACCTTCCTTGACGAAGCCGAAAGGATCCCGAACGCGCGAATAGGAGCCGGAACGGATGTCGCCGTGGAGCGGGCTGTTCTTGGCGGCCTTATTCACCCCGACCGTCCATGTCGGACGATGGCCGGTAATGGCTTCTTTCTGATAGCGCGCAATCTCGCCATCCGAGAGACCGGAAAAATAGTTATAGCCCTTGTTGTATTCCTTGACGTGCTCGAAGCAGAACAGAAAGAACTGCCCTTCCGCATTGCGCCCGACCGGGGCGCGATGCGTACCGTGCTTGTCGCAGCCGTCCCATTGGCACGTCGGCGGGCCTTGTTCAGGCTCCTGCGCGCGTTTACGGCGGGTGCGGATACGATCGAAATATTTTGAATCAAGTCTCATGGCGTCCTAATTATGGGCTCTCGATTACCCCACAACAAGAATTGACAAATGGGAATGTTATAGGCTTTGTGGGAACCTTTTTTCGCAACGGAGATGGCGCGGGAATATGGAAACGACACTGCAATCCCGCATTGAAGCGAAGCTCAACGACGCTTTCGCACCGGAGCGCCTCGCCGTCATCAACGAAAGCCACCTGCATGCGGGCCACCAGCCCGATATGACGGGAACCGGCGAGACCCATATAAGAGTTCGAATCGTTTCCGCCAAGTTCACGGGGATGCCGCGTCTCGCGCGCCACAGGGCGATCAATGAGTTGCTGAAGTCCGAGCTCGATGCCGGCCTGCACGCGCTTGCCGTTGAACCCGCAGCCCCCGGCGAAGCCGTTCGCTGGTAGCAGCAGACGGCATTTTACTGCGGCTTCACCTCTTCCGTCTCGGCGGGACGGATGCGCAGCTTGGTGATGCGATTCTTTTCCCGCTTCATGACGATGAAGCGTTTTCCATAAAAGGTGAAGGCCTGCCGCTCTTCCGGAATGGTCATCGATTCGTGGATGACGAGGCCGGCAATCGTCGTTGCCTCCTCGTCCGGCAGGTTCCAATCGAGCGCGCGGTTGAGGTCGCGAATCGGCACGACGCCGTCGACGACGATCGAGCCGTCGGCTTCCTGTCGCACACCCTGGATATCTATATCGTGCTCGTCTGCGATATCGCCGACGATCTCTTCGAGAATATCCTCAAGCGTCACGATACCCTGAACTTCGCCATATTCGTCAACGACGACGGCGAAATGCTGCTTGCGACGCAGAAAGGCGTTGAGCTGGTCTTCGAGATTGGTGCTGTCGGGCACGAACCAGGGTTTCTGCGCAATCTTGACGATGTCCAGATTTTCCGGCTCGACATTCGGCTCCGCCAGCGCCCTCAGCAGATCCTTGGCATGCACGACGCCGATGATGTTGTCGATCGAACCACGCCAGAGCGGCATGCGCGTATAGGGGCTATCGAGAATGGCGCGCACGACCACTTCCGGCGCATCGTCGGCATTGATGGCGCGCATCGCGGTGCGATGCACCATGATGTCGGAGAGCTCCAGTTCGCCAAGATCAAGCACGCCGCCCAGACGGTCGCGGTCGGCTTTGACGACCGAACCCTCGCGGTGCAACAGGTCGACCGCGCCGCGCAGCTCCTCATGTGCCGACAGCATCGACACCTCTTTCGACAGGTTGATGCCGAACAGGCCGAGAATCCATCGTACGATGGCGTTGACGAAGCTCGACACCGGACCGACGACAGCAACGAAGAGCCGGACCGTGCCGGCGACGTTAAGCGCAAAGCGGTCAGGCGTCGAAATCGCCCAGCTTTTCGGCAGCACTTCGGCGAAAATGACCAGGATCACGGTCATGGCAATGGTCGCGAGCGCCACGCCCGAATTGCCGAACAGCCCGAGAAAAACGCTGGTCGCAAGCGAGGAGGCCAGGATGTTGGCAAGGTTGTTGCCGATGAGCAGCGCACCGATCAGCCGGTCCCGACGTTCGATCAGGCGGCGTACGATCCCGGCCTGCTCATCCCCGTTTGCTTCGAGCGTATGAATGCGGGTACGCGAGACGGCGGTCAACGCCGTCTCCGAACCGGAAAAGAACGCCGACAGCAACACGAGCGCGACGATCGAAATGATCTCGGGCCAATATTCCAACAAGACAGCCAGCGTGCCCTCTATCGTCATCAGGGATGCTTTTCCTTCAGGAAGCTCAGAACCTCGGACGACGGCACGTCGTCGGCAATGAAGGACTGGCCGATGCCGCGGGTCAGGATAAAGGTGAGCTTGCCGCTCTTGACCTTTTTGTCCTGGGCGATGGCATCCATCAGCATCTCAGCCGGCGGCAGTTCTCCGGGAATATCGCTCATCCGTGTCGGCAAGCCGACTGCCTTCAGATGCGCCTCGACGCGCTTGGCATCGTCGGGGCTTGCCAGATTGAGGCGCGCCGAAAATTCGTGCGCGAGCACCATGCCGATCGAGACGCCTTCGCCATGCACGAGCCGGCTACTGTCGTAGGTCGTGGCCGCCTCCAGCGCGTGGCCGAACGTGTGGCCGAGGTTGAGCAGGGCGCGCGGTCCGTTTTCGCGCTCGTCGGCGACGACGACATCGGACTTCGCCTGGCAGCTCGCCGCGATCGCCTCCATGCGGGCGGCACCACCGGCGAAAACATCCTTCCAGTTGGTCTCAAGCCAGGCGAAAAAATCCGGCTTGTCGATGAGACCATACTTGGCGACTTCGGCATAACCAGCGCGGAACTCGCGCTCGCTCAGCGTATTCAGCACATCTATATCGGCCAGCACGAGGTCAGGCTGGTGAAAGACACCGACCAGGTTCTTGCCGTGACGGGTATTGATGCCGGTCTTGCCGCCGACTGAGGAGTCCACCTGCGACAACAGCGAGGTCGGGATCTGCACGAAGCGAACGCCGCGGCGCACGATACCGGCGGCAAAACCCGAGAGATCGCCGATGACCCCGCCACCGAGTGCGATCACGGCATCGTTGCGCTCGACGCGCGCAGTCAGCACGGCGTCGCAGACGGTGATCAGATGCTCGAAGCTCTTGGTCTTTTCGCCGGCAGGCAGCACCAGGCTCGATGCCTGAATGCCTTCCGCCTCAAGGCTTGCAATCAAGGCAGCGAGATAATGCGGCGCGACGTTTTCGTCGGTGATGACGGCAGCCCTGCGGCCCTTCAGCCGCGTTGCAATCTCGCGCCCGGCTCTGGCGATCAGGCCGGGGCCGATCAGAATATCATAGGCGCGCTCGCCAAGAGGCACGCGCACGAGACGTTCTGCGGAGGCCGGTGTGATCGCATTCATGGAGCTTTGCTTTCTGCTTTCTGTCCCTCGGCGATGGCGGCAAGGACTTCCTTGACCATGACTTCCTTGCTCACATCGCGGGACAGAACCGTGAGATCCGCTTCCGCATAGATCGGGTAGCGCACGTTCATCAGGTTCTCGAGGGTCTGTTTTGGATTTTCGGTCTTGAGCAGGGGTCGCGTGTCGCGCTTGTTGACCCGGTCCCAGAGTACGTCGAGATCGGCCTTCAACCAGACGGAAAGGCTACCGCGCTTGACATGCTGCCGCGTGCTGTCGTTGATGAAGGCGCCGCCACCGGTCGAAACCACACGCGGGCCGCCGCGCAGGAGGCGCTTGATAACGCGCGTTTCCAGCGCCCGGAATTCCTGCTCTCCATAGGCGGAGAAGAGCTCGGCGATCGTCATGCGCGAGACGCGCTCGATTTCGGCATCGGTGTCGACAAAGGGAATGCTGAGCTGCTGCGCGACCAACCGGCCGACCGAGGATTTGCCTGCGCCCATCAATCCCACGAGGACGAGATTGCGCTGACCCAGCGCGGCGCGCGCCTTGTCTCTGAGACTCTCTGCAAGGATCAGGACTTGTTCACTCATAGGCCCATTCACTATTTCTTTGGAAACGGTATCGTCAAATGCGCCGGTAGCGTCAAGACGCCGCCGTGTAAACATGTCTGCAATATCCTTCAGCTAACCCTTGATGGATATAAATATTGCGTCGCCGGGCCTGTGACTGGGACGAGGAGTGTATTCGAATGCCGACCCTGTTTCGCTTCCTTGTCATCTGCGCGGTGATCGGTGGATCGATATATGGGGCAATGTGGGCGCTTGCTCTCTTCGTCAATCC
Source organism: Rhizobium sp. ASV20 (assembly GCF_016429015.1). GTDB lineage: Bacteria > Pseudomonadota > Alphaproteobacteria > Rhizobiales > Rhizobiaceae > Rhizobium. The sequence goes on along the minus strand of NZ_JAELTU010000054.1, from coordinate 6,559 downwards.
GCAGCCGCGCGAGATCACCATCCGCATTCCGGCGGAGCGTATCAATCCCCCCGTGACAGGCTCGGTGAAGCCATGAATGCAGCAGCGGGCGTGAGGGATCTGGGCCGTGCGCACCTGGAAGCTTTCCTGGAAATGATGAGCGCCGAGCGCGGAACTGCGGTCAACACCCTGCAATCCTATGAGCGAGACCTTGACGACCTCCACGCCTTTCTATCGGAGCGCAGCATCCGCTTGACCGAAGCAGGACCGAGCGATCTCGGCGCCTATCTTTCAGGCCTCTCGGCTCAAGGTTTCAAACCCTCCTCTCAGGCGCGCCGGCTCTCGGCGATGCGCCAGTTCTACAAATTCCTCTATGCGGAAGGCCTGCGCACGGACGACCCTACGGGAATCCTCGACGCACCGAAAAAGGGCCGTCCTCTTCCGAAAACCATGGGCGTCGACGAAGTGACGCGTCTCCTGACCCAGGCGGAGACCGAAGCGGCGGTCGCGGGTCCGGACCAGCTGCAACGCCAGCGCATGCTCGTGCTGCTGGAACTGCTCTATGCCACCGGCATGCGCGTCAGCGAACTTGTGACACTACCGGCAAAAGTGCTTGATCACGAAGGGCGCTTCTTGATCATTCGCGGCAAGGGAAACAAGGAGCGGCTGGTGCCGCTGTCACAATCGGCCATATCGGCGCTGAAGGCCTATGGACGACTGCAGGCGGAGCTCGCAGCAAGCGCGAAGCAGCCGACAGCCGAGAGCCCCTGGCTCTTTCCCGCCGCCTCCCGGCAGGGCTATCTGCCGCGTCAGGTGTTTGCCCGCGACCTGAAGGATCTCGCCATTCGCGCCGGGCTGACGCCCTCGATGATCTCGCCGCACGTCATGCGCCACGCCTTCGCAAGTCATCTTCTGGCGAACGGTGCGGACCTGCGCGTGGTGCAGGAACTTCTCGGCCATTCAGACATTTCGACCACGCAAATCTATACACATGTGCTGGAAGAACGCCTACATCAGCTCGTGCAAACGCATCACCCTCTTGCCAAACAGGCAAAAAAACTGGATTAGGACCGGCATACTGGCTAAAGCCGCCTTCTCTCGTCCCGCGCAAAAGGATCGGAAACGCACCTCATGCACAATTATCTCGACTTCGAAAAACCCATCTCGGATCTCGAAGGCAAGATTCACGAGCTCAAGAAACTGGCGAGCGAAGACGAGAGCATCGACACTTCCGACGAAGTGAACCGGCTCGAAGTTCGCGTTCGCGAGGCAACGGCCGATATCTATTCGAAGCTCAATGCCTGGCAGAAGACGCAGGTCGCCCGCCATCCGCAGCGGCCGCATTTCGTCGACTACGCCAATGCGCTGCTGACGGAATTCACTCCGCTCGCCGGTGACCGCAAGTTCTCCGAGGATGCCGCCATCCAGGCGGGCTTTGCTCGTTTCCGTGGTCAGCCGATCGCCATTATCGGCCAGGAAAAGGGTCACGACACAAAGAGCCGCCTGAAGCATAATTTCGGCAGCGCTCGCCCCGAAGGCTACCGCAAGGCGATCCGCATCATGGAAATGGCAGATCGCTTCCAGATTCCGGTCATCACGCTCGTCGACACGGCAGGCGCCTATCCGGGTGTTGGCGCGGAAGAACGCGGCCAGGCGGAAGCGATTGCCCGCTCGACCGAACTCAGCCTTGGTCTCAAGGTTCCGATCGTCTCGATCGTCATCGGTGAAGGCGGCTCAGGCGGTGCCATCGCTATCGCCGTCGGCAACCGTGTCTATATGCTTGAGCATTCCATCTACAGCGTAATTTCGCCGGAAGGTGCGGCCTCGATCCTGTGGCGCGATTCCACCCGCGCCAAGGAAGCCGCAACCGCCATGAAAATCACCGCCGACGACCTGAAGGGCCTCGGTGTGATCGATGGGATCATTCCGGAACCGCTTGGCGGTGCGCATCGCGATCCGCAGAGCGTGATCGCCGCAACTGGCGACATCATCGCCAATGCGCTTAGCGAACTTTCAAGCCGTTCTGGCGAGCAATTGCGCAACGACCGCCGCCAGAAATTCCTGAATATCGGCCGCAATCTCTAGGCTGCAGCCTGAAAATTTGATCGCAAAAAGGGGAATGAGGCCAAATCTTGGCCACATTCCTGTTATCGAAGCGTTATGGCAAAGAAAAACTTGCCGGCGAGGCTCAGCCACGTCATAGGCTGGTAAGGATTTCTCAAGTATAAGCCTTCTATGATTCCGTTTCATGCTTCGAGGGGAGCGGCGAAACAGATCGAGCTGTCGCTCTTCGCATTTATGGGCCAAGTCAGAATGCGCATCCGTAACCTTGCTTATGTTTCCATGATGGCGCTGGCACTCGCTGGCTGTAACGACGCGCTCGACACCGCGTCGATCGACCTGTCGAAGGTAAAGAACAAGGTCGAACAGCCGCTGCCTAGCCACATCGTCGCCGACATGGCCAAGAAGGGCATGGATCGCAATTCGCCGATCATGATCCGTATCTTCAAGGAAGAAGGTACGATGGAGATCCTGAAGGCGAACCAGAGCAACCGTTTCGAAGTCATTGCGAGCTACAGCATCTGTGCCTGGTCCGGCCGCCTCGGCCCCAAGGTCAAGGAAGGCGACCGGCAAGCGCCGGAAGGCTTCTACATGCTGACGCCGGCCAACCTGAACCCGAATTCGAAGTACTATCTTGCCATCAACACCGGCTTTCCGAACCGGTATGACGCCGCCAATGGCCGCACCGGCAACAATCTGATGATCCACGGCGCCTGCTCGTCGTCGGGCTGCTATTCCATGACTGACCAGCAGGTGCTGGAAATCTATGCTTTCGCGCGCGACGCCTTCAAAGGCGGCCAGAAGGCCGTTCAGCTGGAGGCCTTCCCCTTCCGCATGACGGCGGAAAACATGTGGAAGCACCGCCTCAGCCCGAATATCGAATTCTGGAAGATGCTGAAGGTCGGCTACGACAATTTCGAAGTGACCAAGCGGCCGCCAGAGGTCGAGGTCTGCGAGAAGAAATACGTCTTCAACCAGCAGGCCAGCGGCCCGTTCAATGCCGGCGGCAAATGCCCCGCCATGTCGACCCCGCCGGCCCTGCAGGTGGCGCTTGCCAATTACGACAAGCAGTATCAGGCCGATTATGGCGCGGCGACGAAGAAGTTCAGCGATATGGCCTGGTACGATCCGACCGAGGCCGAGCGCAAGGCCGTCGTTGCCAAGCAGCGCAAGGGCCACGATCTTGCCTATGCGCCAACAGGCACCGCACTTGCCGCCGGCAAGATGATGAAGGTCGCGGACCTCGAGTCGATGATGTCCAACCAGTCTGCGCAGCAGGTCGCGCGCGGCGGCACCGTCGCCAGCCCGACGACGACGGCAAGCATCCGCCTGGCAACGGCTGCGCCTGACGCAACTGCACCGCAGGCCGGCGGCCCGCTGGTTGCCGCCAATGCTCCGGCGAACATCCCGATCCCGATGGCGAACCCGATGAACTCCGGCCCTGCCGTCAGCGCGCTTGCCTATGCGCAGAACCCGGCTGTCGAGACAGCGCAGACCGAACCGGCAAAGAAGCCGCCGTTCTGGAAGTTCTGGGCCAAGAGTGAGTGATCCAACCGCCGAGATCTATGATCTGCGCGGACTGAAGTGCCCCTATCCGGCGATCAAGACGGAAAAGCGCCTGCGCGGCATGCCGAGCGGCGCAACGCTTGCTGTCGAGACGACAGATCCGCTCGCCATCATCGACATCCCGCATCTTTGCAATGAAAAGGGCCACGCCCTTCTCTCAAGCGAGAAGACCGAAAGCGGCCATCGCTTCTTGATCCGCAAGGGTTGATCAGAGCGGCCGAAGCGCGTCGCGATCTCTACGATCCGCTTCTCCGCTGCGACTCCTTGATTCTGCACATGTCATCGTCGCGGAACCGCTGCACACTTCTGCGCGGCGCGCTTTAAAAGCGCATTCCCGGCACAGCGAGCGGATTGTCCTGCAGCGCTGCCCTATCCGGCGTGTCGACGCGCGGCTTGCTGAGGAAGGCATCGAACAGGCCCTTCACGAAATCCTCCGGCAGATCCTTGGTGATGATGACCATGCGCGTGCGCCGGTCTTCGGGATCAGGCCATGCCGGCAGGCGTACCGGCGGATGGAAGATATTCTGCACGCCATGCAGCACGACGGGCCGCTCAGGCCGATCGGATACGGCAACGATCGCCTTCATGCGCAGCAGCTTTTCGCCATGCGCCGACCGCAGCAGATCGATGAACATCTCCAGCGCCATGGGATCGATGGGCTGTGTCTCGACGATCGAAAACGACCGGATCGATCCGTCATGACGCGTAACGTCATGGCCATGCTGGTGCCGATGGCCGTGGTGGTGCCCGTGATGGTGGTGATGATGACCATGGTCATCGTGATGGTGGCCATGATCGTGGTCGTGGTCGTGATGATGATCGTGATCATCATGATGATGGTGATGCTCGTCTGCCTCCAGCTCGTCCTGCAGCCAGCGGCCGACATCGGCGATCTTGGAGGCAGGATCGTAAAGGCCGTTGATGAGAATGGCGGCGCGGCCAGCCTCGTCGCTGTCGGCATTCAGGATCTGCGCCCGTGGATTGAGCGCCCTCAGCCGGCTCTCCAGCTGAGCTTCCGGCACCGCACCGGCAATCCCTGTCTTGGAAACGATCAGCCGATCGGCGACCGCAACCTGTTTGCGTGCCTCTTCATGATTATCGAGCGTCTGCAGACCGTTAACCGCATCGACGACCGTGATGACGCCATCCAGATCGAAATTGGTGGCAATGATCGGATTACCCATGATCGACTGCATGACGGGCGCCGGATCGGCAAGCCCGGTCGTTTCGATAACGATGCGCTTCAGCGGACGGATGCGCCCCGTCTGCATGGCATCCATCAGGTTGGCCAGCGTATCGACCAGTTCGCCGCGCACCGTGCAGCACAGGCAGCCGTCGGAAAGTTCGATAATGGCATCGCCGGAGCTTTCAACCAGCAGATGGTCGATGCCGACATCGCCGAACTCGTTGATGATGACGGCGGCATCGCGCATCGCCTCATCCTTGAGAATGCGGTTAAGCAGGGTCGATTTGCCCGCACCGAGAAAACCGGTCAGGATCGCCACCGGCACTCTTTGCTGCGAAACGCTCATGGGTGATATCCGATATTAAAAAGTGGGACGCGGCATCGGGATCGGCACGTTGGACGCGCCGCCGGAAATCGCGATCTTGTTGTCCTTGGTGCTCTTATCGCCCTTGGCGGTAACGTCGTCCTTGTCGCCTTTGGCGGCAGTTTCAACGTCCTGGCCGCCGATCAGGCCGGCATAGATGAAATTGGGCTCGTGATCCATTTCGTGGATATAGGGCGACTGCACTTTGGTGCGACCGAACGGATCGCGGGTTTCGCTGCGCGCATGCGCGCCCTTGGCGCTGCAGATGTCGGCGGTGACATCGGCGACCTCATTCGACAATGGCGCGGTCGGCCGCAGGGTCGCCAGCGTGTCGCTGCCGGAAAGCTGATTCTGAAAGCCTCTTTCCAGGAAATTGGCGGAATCATCGGCGCGTGCGGCAAGGCTGTCGGTGCCGAGAACGACGGAGATCAGCGTGCGTCCGTTACGCGTCGCCGACGCGATCTGGTTGAAGCCAGCCGCGCAGATGAAGCCGGTCTTCATGCCGTCGGCACCTGCAAAGCGGCCGATCAGCATATTGATGTTCGGCACCTGCTTCACGCCGTTGGTGAAGCCTTCCAGCGAGAAGTAGCCGGCATATTGCGGGAACTCGCGGCGCAACGCCACGCTCAGAATGGCCAGGTCGCGCGCTGTCGTATACTGCCCCTTGCCGGGCAGGCCGTTCGGATTGATGAAATGCGAGTCGCGCATGCCGAGACGGGCCGCTTCCGCATTCATCCGCGCCACGAAGTTCTGCTGCGAACCGCCGACAGTTTCGGCGACAGCCATGGCGAGATCGTTTGCCGATTTGACCAGCATCATCTTCAAGGCGTTGTCGAGCGTCATCTTCTGGCCCGGCTTGAAGTACATCTTCGCCGGTGGCTGGGACGCCGAAAGCTTCGACATGACGACAGGCGTGTCGAGCCTGATCTGGCCGGACTGGAGAGCACGGAAGGTGACGTAGGTCGTCATCAGCTTGGTGAGCGAGGCGGGATACCAGCGGCGGAACGCCTCCTGCTGATCGAGGACGCGGCCGGTGCTGACATCGACGAGGATATGAGGATTGGCTCCGGCCGTCTGTGCGGTCGACACGAAAAGCATGGATGCTGCTGCGGCCGCAGGGACAAGCCGCAGGGCGGCATACAAACGATTCTGCTTCGTCGGCACGATCTATCCTTCAGAAGTCCGGAATTTTCTCGAAAGCTTCGTCTATTTAACCTATATGGCTAGGAGAAGGCAAAGGCGATTGACGACTTATTTGCTGGTGGCACGCCGCAGAGGCCGCGACAAACTGGCAGAGGCTGTCCCACCGGCCTGCAAGTTGAACCAGAATCGATATTGAGCAGCAGGAAAATCAGCATGCCGATCTTGAACAGAGCCGCAGAACTCCAGGGCGAAGTAACCGA
>NZ_JAELTU010000529.1 GCF_016429015.1 Rhizobium sp. ASV20 | reverse complement strand
CCCCCCCCCCCCCCCCCCCCCCCCCCCTTCTCACCCCCCCGCGACCCCCGAGACCTACACTCCAAGAATTTCGTCGGCAGCGTCAGATGTGTATAAGAGACAGCCTTTATGATAACCATCTGTTATTATTCTAGTCTGAAGATCCTCTGGATAATCATTTAATAAAAGATTTTTAACAAATTCCCTTTCAGTATCATCTATAGGTAAATTTTTAGAAACCAAAATAAAATCTTGATTAGTCGATTCTAATTTTTCTACAATTTTGAAAGCTCTTTCTCTTTTTCAATTGTCTGGAAAATTTGCTTCATTAAAACCATGAGGATTAGGTATAGTATTACATGCAGTGCCAGATCTGTCTCTTATACACATCTGACGCTGCCGACGAAATTCTTGGAGTGTAGTTCTGGGTGGGGGGGGGGTCAGGTGAGGGGGGGGGGGGGGGGGGGGGGGGG
>NZ_JAELTU010000528.1 GCF_016429015.1 Rhizobium sp. ASV20 | reverse complement strand
GAATACACCTGCCGCTCCGCATCCTCCACAACTTGGTCTTTGTTCGTACAGTTGAAACTGGATGACTGGTATAGCGGCTCATTTGTAAAGCTCACTAAGCCAAGTCGTTCCCCCGTCCAAAAGAGCATATTGTCATTGTTTGACCTGTCTTGGGTGGCGCTTGAGCCAGTCGACACGATTTTACGAGCGAGCTCTCCCGCTCCGCCGGAACTATTTGAAACAAACATGGAGCGCTCGTCGCCATTGCTGCTCCCATCGCAGCGGCCAATTCTCAGCCGTCGGCATTCTGTGAAGCCGTCTCGCTCGAACCAGTTGATCATGCCAGTTCCGTCCGAAAAGGCAATTTTCGTTCCATGCATTGTGACTGATAGAATGCTTGACGACGCCGCTGTCTGTCTATTTTTCATCGCTGCCTTCTGGAGAGTCGCTCGGTCATTCGAATGCAGAGTAGAGC
>NZ_JAELTU010000527.1 GCF_016429015.1 Rhizobium sp. ASV20 | reverse complement strand
AGCTATTCTATAGCATTACTTGCCCTCTTAACCTAGTACGCGCATCAGTGCAAAATAGAATATTAAAACCGACGCGTACGTCGTAGGAACATTACAGTCGCAGTAAAATAGTCACTGGGACAGAATGGAGGCCAGATACATCATTCCTATCTGTGTCCCGACATTTGCGCTCGATTCGCCGCTGAGAAGCCATCCGATACCTGGTTTTAAACCTGGTGCGATTGATGCCCTTCTTGCATCAGTCACTGTCATCAACAATACAACTTTGGGAAATTGATATATTTTCTGTTTGCAGACTAGCTTGCTTGACACCTAGTGTAAAATGCATCCGGTCATTCTCTGAAAATTCAATGCAAGGTCGAAGTTCTCCTTAACGCTCAACCTTTTGGCCGGATCGCTTTGGGGCTCCTTCACTGCTTGGGAGTAGATAACTTCTGCAGCCTTTTCTTCGCAC
>NZ_JAELTU010000526.1 GCF_016429015.1 Rhizobium sp. ASV20 | reverse complement strand
CACCCGTTTTCGTTCTTGGTTTGCTGACTTTGATCAGCAGCGGCCTTTGTGTTGCGTCACAGGTCATTTTTCAGTCACTGAGCCCCCACGCCACGCTGGGCGTCGCTTTGCTGTGTGACTCGGCCCCGGACCGTTGCTACCACACTGGTAGCCCAAGCTGCACCTAGATGCCATCATAGCTTTGTCCTACCACACGAGCCTCGACTGGTGTTCCGTTGACGCCCTGCTTTTCCATGTCCCTTGGTGCCCATTCTTTTCTTCTTTAACCCGGGGGGTCTGGTAGACACCAAAACGACGCGGCTCCGGGCCTGCGATTGCCACTGCCTCAGCGGCTACGCTCCTGGAATTGGCTTTGACTCGCTCGTTTCGCCTCCAGGTAGCCGGACGGCGGCAACCAACCCGCCGCCCGACCAGTTCGTGGTCCACGGCTCCCGGCCTCTTCGTGGTCCCTACC
>NZ_JAELTU010000525.1 GCF_016429015.1 Rhizobium sp. ASV20 | reverse complement strand
AGAGAGAACAGAGCGGAGAATCTAGCATTTCGAGACGACGCTTGAGCAACGATACAGACACTGCCTCGCTCCCTGCTACCCGACAACACAAAAGAAACACAATGGCCTCCCCCCAAGACAACTCGCTTGCCCCTGCTGAGCTTGCGGGCCCAACAAAGCCCGAGTCATCCTCGGCACCTGGAGCCTTGTCAGATGCGCCCAGCAAGAACCCCGACAAGACCATGGATGAAGAGTCCAACGCCGAGGCGCTTCAACCTGGGGATTCAACTGCGGTTCCTGCAAAGGCTTCTCCGGGTACAGAGAGCACCTCCCGCCCTAGCGAGAATGGTGCAAAGTCGGCAACCAAAGCAGCTACGCCAAAAGGAGCCAGCTCAAAGACCGCCGCAGCGCCTGCTGTTACCAAGCCTGTCGGACCAACTCGTGCTACCGGATCCGCGACTCGACCTACCCAGAGC
>NZ_JAELTU010000524.1 GCF_016429015.1 Rhizobium sp. ASV20 | reverse complement strand
ATTTTGCAGAGTTCCGTCATCTCAAATATGGCACTAGCAAGGTGTAGGAAACGCACAGGTGACTTGTGCCGTAAAAGACTGGTGCTCTCTCTAGCGTATTTATAGCTGCAGCAGCGAGCAGAGCTTGAAGCGCATCGCCATACACTTGCGAAAACATGATATGTATGCTGAGATATTCAAAGTGAGATGCGACAGTTGCAGTCGTTATCGCATTGTCCGTCGAGCTTCCGATAAGGGGCTAAATAACTTCCATATGATGTATTATTGTACTTGTTCCTCAGCTTCACCATCTTACAAATCCCAAATCCTTAGCATAGTCTCCTATATTCAAGCACTCCAACGTTATAACCTGGACATATCAATTACAGCGACCGTCCGTATAGATTATTCGGTCAATAACTGACGGGACGCCTTGTATAATACCTGTCTCTTATACACATCTGACGCTGCCGACG
>NZ_JAELTU010000523.1 GCF_016429015.1 Rhizobium sp. ASV20 | reverse complement strand
CTCAGAGGCAGTGCTCTCGGATGGTTCTGTTGCAGGTAGACTTGCCACCACAGGTACGGCCACGGTCGCTGAAGCAGCACGGCATCTGAGTGCTGATGCTCAACGAACCGACTACAGCGTGCCATCCTCCATTGCTGCTTTCCTGTAGAGGGAAGCACGCTCCTCAGCCTACCGTAATCACTCGTACATTTCCTTTGTTAACGAGGAGATTCGGCATCGGCGGTTCGATATATGGGGCGCGATAACAAATATTGCAATTGGGCACGTGCTGCAGCCCATAGGCAAGTAATCTATATAGTTCGTATTATTTTGTGCCAGCCTAGGCATTCACTGTTATAATGTAGGGATGTTTGTAGAGTAAGAAACTACACAGCAGCAGTTTCTAAACGAAACTTTTCCATGTGCGGAAGAAGCGCTTGCAAGTCGACAAAGGTAGGCTTTTAGACATACATGAC
>NZ_JAELTU010000522.1 GCF_016429015.1 Rhizobium sp. ASV20 | reverse complement strand
GCAACGACGTAAGACGAGAAGAATAAAGAGAGACCCATGGCAAAGGTATACAGTTTTTCGGCAATGCCCTGGTTGATCAGATGACCATCTGCAGTAGCATGTCAGTAGCTTTCGGCAGGATAAAAGATGCGAGAGTCGTACTTGTTGTCACTTGAGTGGCTGTCGATCCACCATCGTGCATGTCGAAATGCGCCAACTCCTGCCTGAGCAGACTGTCCAAGAAGGCTTTTCGGAGAGCATTCGTTGTTCTGGCACCTGCAACGCAGATACACAGCGTTCCAATGTATCCAATGACAAATCGGCCGGCAAACAAATACACAAAGTAGAGGACAAGGCGCTGGACGTTGTCTTCGAACTGCGCCGAGCTGTTCTCACCGGTGACATATCCGTTGAAAGAACTCGTCGACTGGCCAAAGACTGTCTCTTATACACATCTGACGCTGCCGACGAAATTC
>NZ_JAELTU010000521.1 GCF_016429015.1 Rhizobium sp. ASV20 | reverse complement strand
GTGCTGCTTTCTGCACTACCTGCTTGGCAATCTTTTGCATGGCTAGAATCTTGATTTCGCACTGCCCAATTTCCAGATCCATCATGGTAGGGAGCTGCGTGTTTGCTTTCATGAAGAGGTAGTCCTTTTGCAATGTGATCTTTTCGAGCGCGTGGAGTGTGCAGCGGAGGACGTGTGGTCCGACAATCTCCTCCCTGACATCTTCCCATCCTTTTGGGAGGTAGAGCAATGTCGAGAGGGCAATTCGAAAGTTTTGCAAAAGCACATCATGTTTTGTTTGGTTCTTGGATTTCCAGTAGTCCGGGAGTTGCTGCGTTCCGAAAAACTCGGTGCCGCCAAAGTGCTGGTATATACCAGCCTGTGCGGCGTCAGACAGAAACGGAAAAAGGGACGCCGCAGCCTTTAGAAAAGCAATTTCTTTTTCAGCTGGTTCTTTGGTTTGTACGGCTGCCAAC
>NZ_JAELTU010000053.1 GCF_016429015.1 Rhizobium sp. ASV20 | reverse complement strand
GCCACGCGATGCACCCATGTGCTGAAGCGGGCGTTGCGCTGGCGCCAGCCGCCGGCATTTTTCCACACGCGCAGGAAGGTTTCCTGCGCAACATCTTCCGCTTCGGCGGCATCGCCCAGCATACGGGTTGCTACCGAAAGGATGCGCGGCAGCTGCCGCGTCACCATCATGCGCATCGCCGGCACATCGCCAGAGGCAATGCGGGCCACCAGGTCCCCATCCAGGTCGCCGTTTTCGGGCGCGCGATCCCTTTTCATCGACAATCGCCACCGTCCAAAATTCGAGCGATATCCACATTGCACGCCCCTTCGCCGCCGTTGACAAGAGGGCTTAGCCTGTTTGCCGGCCGCAGCAGATGGTACCAATCCGATCGCAGCGTCTCTTTCCTTCGATACGAAGCATGGGTTCTCAACCGTTGAACGGCCGAACTGTCGAAATCCGTCGCTCCGGTATCGTCGGTCTCGGATTATTTCGGCAAAGCCGATTTCTCTCGACGAAATCGCAAAAAAGCCGGCTCGCCCGGGCTGAAAGACCGCAAGGTCTTTCGCCGGGCTGCCGGCCCATGCACAGATCCAAATGCCGAAGCGATTTTGAATCAGAGTGTCAACAGATCAGTCGTCGTCTGATCCTGCGTATCGGAACCGTAGAGATTGCCAAGTTCCGGGGGCTGCGGGCGCTGCGCCCTGACCGCGGCTTCGAACTGGCTTTGCGTCAGGGATCCGGAGCCCGAAGTATCAAGGCTGCCGAACAGTGCTGTCGCCTGATCCGCCCCCATATCGGACGGACGCGCTGCAACGAATTCAGCCTCAGTGACATTACCGTCGCCATCGGTATCCATCGAGGAAAAGGCCTTGGAGAGCTCTTCGTCTCCCATCTTGCCGCCATGATGCATATGATGGCCCGACTTCATCGCCTTTGTCAGCTGGTCTTCGGTAAGCGAGCCGGTCTTGTCCTTATCGAAGCTCTCAAACAACTTGCTAGCCTGGTCAGCACTGACATCTGCCGGACGCGCTGCAACGAATTCCGCCTCGCTGATATTGCCGTCGCCGTTGGTGTCCATGGCTTTAATCAGATCAGCCTGTTTGCTGCTTTGAGTCGCCGTCGACGCAACCAGCTGAGAGCTCGATGTCGAGCCGGTGGAATCGCCGTCGGAATTCGCACTCGAATTGCCGGCGTCGCCATCGCCGCTGCCGGACTGGAGATTGAGAATAACGTTCATCAACTGTGCGATCAGTTGCTGGGCGGCGGAAATTTGGGGTTGATCGTCCGATGACGAGGAGGTGCCTGCATCGGATGAATTGCCGGAGGAGCCGGTGGCCGAAACCATGGATGCCGAATCGTCGTTGACCGACGATGTCGAGCGAGATGTCTGATATTGATAATAGCGATTGGGCAGAACTGAGGTAATGCTCGTCATTGGGGCCTCCAGCTGCGAGCGTTGAGAGGAACTCTGATGGCCTGGCGCACACGAACGCAACACGGAATCGCCAAGGCACGCCCGCACAGATGCAATGCCACGGCTTTCGACGATCGATATGGGCGGAGGATTGCCGAGGACGGAGATCAAAGCCGCTCTGTGCCCCGGTTTGGCGGATAAAGCCAATCATGAAGCGGCTGAACTCAAGATCGTCCGAAGTGATTCGCCGCCATCATGGCGTTATCGGCATCTGCACATTTTCGATTTTGCACTTCCCAACGCGGCGAAATTGCACAAGGAAACTTGTGCGTGGCTTATAGGCGCTTGACGAATACATCTCATTGCGATTTTCTTTCTCGATTTTTAGAGAATGTCCAAACTTCGCGTCGCGACGGTATGCTGCTGATACAAGAAGACTAAGAGCACCGGTGCGACATTGATGGAGTAAGAAACTAAGAATAAGAACAAGGGGGGTGCTTGAGAATGGGCAGATGTGGAGAAGTGAATGAGGCGCACTAAGGAGGAGGCTGCAGAAACGAGAAGCGAGATTTTGCAGTCTGCAAAAGCGCTGTTTCTCGACAAGGGATATGAAAATGTCAGCCTGGAGGAGATTGCTACGGCGGCTGGTGTGACGCGAGGGGCGGTGCACTGGCATTTCAAGAACAAGCAGGGATTGATGTTCGCCATTCGCGACGAAGCCCAGCAGCCATTCGATGAATTGGCAGAGCGGATGTCACGGGAGCTGCCGCCCAACCCGCTGGATCTCGTTGCCGATGCGATTGCGTCTATATTCGATGACGTTCAGCATGACCCGCGAAAACGCAGCATGCTCAAGGTCATGATGCATCTCGATATGGCATTCTGCGACGGGACGACGAGCCGTGCGAGCTCCTTCCGGCAAGATATGCACGACAATTTCGAGCGCATATTCACATTGATGAACGAGAAGACGCAGCTCCCGGCTCCCTGGACGCCGGATACGGCCGCCTCGGCACTGACCGCCGTCATAGGCGGCCTGATCACCGAATGGACACTCGATCGGGGGAACTTCCAGCTCGTACCCTGCGGGCAGATGTTCATCAAGATGGTCTTGAAGACCTGGTTCCCATCAGTTCAGACCCACGACATAGAGGCGCCGGTCGCCTGAAAATAAAAAGGATCCGGAGGGAAAGCCGGATCCTTTCTCTTTGATCGGAGGTCAACCGATCACGATGAGAAGCCTGACGGATTGGAACATCAGGCTTCTCTTACCCGGCGCGGGGCCGGGTAATCTCTGGATTAGAAGCTACGCTCGAAGCGCAGGATACCAGCCCACTGATCCTGGTTCACAGAATCGAAGTTGGTGTAGGAGACTTCCGGCTCGATGAGCAGGTTCTTAACCGGGTTCCACTTCAGGTTCGTGGTAGCGGCAAAGATCTTGCTGTCGGTGTAGGCGAGCTGCAGGTTCCACTTCAGCTTTTCGTTGATCGGAACGCTAGCGCCACCCCAAACAGCCCAGTCACCCCAGCCGCACTTCGATGCATCAGCAACCGGGCAAGCAGAACGGTCAAGGTTCGTGCCGGCATACTTGTTGAGCTTCTTGCCGTCGGTGTTGTAACCACCCATCAAGAAGGCCGAGAATACGCCGAAGTCAGCGTCTACACGAGCCTTGACAGCGCCTTCTTCAACGATCGAGTCATAACCGCCGACGACCTTGAAGCCCCATGCGCCGGACTTGAAGCCAGCACCGGCAACAACGTCAGGAGCGTAATGGTTGGACTTGTCATCCGACCACCAGCTGGAACCGTAGGAAGCGCCCGAGCCGCTGGAGTTGCTGTCTTCGAGCGAGATCATGGCGGTGAAGCCATTGCCTGCGTCGTAGTTGTAGCTCAGCTGGTTCAGTTCGTACGGGCCGTCATAGATCACGTCGTCGTTGATGACGTCGCCAGCGTAGCCGATGTACGAGTTGTACTGCGAGTCGGCCTTACCAACGAGGAAGCCGCCGAGGCTGATGTTCGCGAACAGCAGCTTCGTAGCTGTGGAATTGCCGTCGTTCCAGTCCCAACGGATGACCGTGTTGGTCTTCAGCGGGCCGTATTCGGTGTCCGTTGCAGTGTCGACACTGAGCTCAGCACGAGTGTGCCACAGCGTGCCGTTCTTGCTGTTCGGGTTGTATGCGTCGAACCACTGACCTTCAGAACGAACGCGGCCGCCGATCTTGAGGCAGGTTTCGGTGCCCGGAATGAAGAAGTAGCCAGCGCCGTATGCGTCGCAGATGCGAACGTATTCCAGCGGCTCCGGCTCGGCAGCAACGATTGCGTCAGCTGCATGGGCACCGGATACTGCTGCCAGCGCAGCAGCGGAGCCGAGAAGAAGGCTCTTGATGTTCATTGTAAACTCCTGGTTTTAATATGCATTTCTAACTTACCGCGAGTGCAAAGCTGCAATACCACCTCAAATTCGGTTCGGTCGAAACGCGACAGGCAGCCTGGCAGATACACACATAAATGTTGGCTTGAGTCCCCTCTAACCTCCATACTTGACCCCGCGGCAAAGGCGTTGAAATGCCTCTACCGATCCGGACGATCACTCGTCCGTAAGACAACTTGTGTCCTGCATCTGAGTTACAAACAGTCCGTATGTTTGTCAATTATGTGAAACTCGGCTGGCTATTAGTCTTGGAAGCTGTTGCCTAAATGCAACTGCCACCTGCGCGGCACCGACCGCTCCTCCCGCAGATGGAAAAAATGCGCCGAACGTGCTGCCGGAGCACGATGAAGCGGTTGCTCGATAGATCTCGGCGGGCGCGGCTGTCGCGATATAGGTAAATAAGCGACCGCGACAAACCACGATTTGCGGTGGAACCTCTGCGCGGACATTGGGGATTGCGGCCGTGGGCGGTTCGCAATCGGCTCAATGACCGCACACAGCCTCTTTCGACGACATCTCCCCTCACAGGCGATTTCAACAGCGCTACCGCCGGCGATCTGTCACGTCGGACAGAGACAAACGCAACCATCGGTGCAGGCTTGACAGCAGCCAAAGAGAAGGCTTAGCCTTTCCGCATTCACCAGGGGGGTCCCGGCAAGGGGCTGAGATACTGCTATCGCGCGCAGTGACCCGTTGAACCTGATCCAGTTCATACTGGCGTAGGGACGGTGCAAGCGCTCGAAGGCTTCGGATTCCCGCGTGGATTCCATGGCCGGCGTCTTTCCATCATTCCGGCTGATGACTGGGTCTCCAACTGCAACTTGGAGCCTCAAACCATGACCATTGCCGCAAAAAACCTCACACCAACCGTTACCACCGGCCCATTGCCGGCATCGCGGAAGATCTACATTCCCGGCGATATCCATAGCGACATCCGCGTACCGATGCGCGAAATCAGCGTCCATCCGACAGCAGGCGAACCGCCTGTCGTCGTCTATGATTCGTCCGGCCCCTATACGGTCGAGGGTGCCGACATCCGCATCGAACAGGGCCTGCCTCAGATACGCCGTGACTGGGTTCTCGCCCGAGGTGATGTCGAAGCCTATGAGGGCCGGCATGTCCGCCCGGAGGACAACGGCTTCGTCAGCGGCGACAGATTGACGCCGGAGTTTCCCGGGCAGCGCCAAGCTTTGCGGGCCAAGGACGGCAAGGCCGTCACCCAGCTAGCCTATGCGCGAGCCGGCATCATCACACCGGAGATGGAATTCATCGCCATCCGCGAGAATCTTGGTCGCAAGGCGAAGGCTGAAGCCCTGATTCGCGATGGCGAAAGCTTCGGAGCTCATATTCCCGACCATGTAACGGCGGAATTCGTCCGCCAGGAAGTCGCCGCCGGACGCGCGATCATCCCGGCCAATATCAATCATCCTGAAAGCGAGCCGATGATCATCGGTCGAAATTTCCTGGTGAAGATAAACGCCAATATCGGCAACTCGGCCGTGACCTCCTCCATGGCGGAAGAGGTCGAGAAAATGGTCTGGGCCGCCCGGTGGGGTGCGGATACCGTTATGGATCTGTCGACGGGGCGCAACATCCACAATATCCGCGAGTGGATCATCCGCAATTCGCCGATGCCGATCGGCACGGTGCCACTCTATCAGGCGCTGGAAAAGGTCGGCGGCATTGCTGAGGATCTCACCTGGGAGATCTATCGCGACACACTGATCGAGCAGGCCGAACAGGGCGTCGATTATTTTACCATCCATGCCGGGGTACGGCTGCATTACATCCCGCTGACCGTCAATCGCGTCACCGGCATCGTCTCGCGCGGTGGTTCAATCATGGCCAAGTGGTGTCTCCATCACCATCGCGAGAGCTTCCTCTACGAGCATTTCGCCGAGATCTGCGACATCTGCCGCGCCTATGACGTCTCGTTCTCGCTCGGCGATGGGTTGCGCCCCGGTTCGATAGCCGATGCCAACGACGCCGCGCAATTTGCCGAGCTCGAGACACTGGGCGAATTGACCAAGATCGCCTGGGCGAAAGACTGCCAGGTGATGATCGAGGGCCCCGGCCACGTCCCGATGCACAAGATCAAGGCGAACATGGACAAGCAGCTGGCCGTCTGCGGCGAGGCGCCCTTCTATACGCTCGGGCCGCTGACCACGGACATCGCGCCGGGCTACGACCACATCACCTCGGGCATCGGCGCGGCAATGATCGGCTGGTTCGGCACGGCCATGCTCTGCTACGTCACGCCGAAGGAACACCTCGGTCTGCCCGACCGCAACGACGTCAAGACCGGCGTCATCACCTATAAGATCGCTGCCCATGCGGCCGACCTCGCCAAGGGTCATCCGGCGGCGCAGGTGCGGGACGATGCGCTATCGCGCGCGCGCTTCGAGTTCCGGTGGGAAGACCAGTTCAACCTGTCGCTTGATCCCGATACCGCCCGCAGCTTCCACGACGAGACCTTGCCGAAGGAAGCGCACAAGGTCGCCCATTTCTGCTCGATGTGTGGCCCGAAATTCTGTTCGATGCGGATTTCCCACGACATTCGCGCCGAAGCACAGAAGGAAGGGCTGGATGCCATGGCGGCCAAGTACCGCGATGGCGGCGACCTCTACATGCCGATCGACACGTCAGCCCATCCGGCCGAATGAGATGCGTATCCTCGTCAAAGGGGCCGGCGTTGCCGGCCTCACGGTCGCCCACGAACTTTCCGTTCGCGGAGTTCACGTAACCGTTCTCGATCCACACGCGAACTTCGATCAGGCGGCCTCATGGCTCGCTGGCGGCATGTTAGCGCCCTGGTGCGAGCGCGAAAGCGCCGATGAGGCCGTGCTCAAACGCGGTCTCGATGCCGCCGACCGATGGGAAGCGATCCTGCCGGGCCAGGTGATACGCAACGGAACCCTCGTTCTTGCATCGACACGCGATCAGAACGAACTGAAGCGATTCGCGACCCGCACCACCGGCTATCGCTGGGTCGAGGACAATGACATCACGGTCCTCGAACCCGCTCTTGCCGGACGCTTCCGGAGCGGATTGTTCTTTGCGGAGGAAGCCCATCTCGATCCTCGCCGCACGCTGCTTGGTTTGAAAGCGCAACTGCGGGCAAAGGGTGTCGCATTTATCACAACAGCCGTCCTCGAGGACGAATTCTCCGAGATCATCGATTGCACCGGCGCAGCCGGAATCGGACATACTGATGATCTGCGCGGCGTCCGCGGCGAGATGCTGTATCTCCGCACCGAAGAGGTCACGCTCTCGCGGCCGATCCGCCTGCTGCATCCGCGCGTTCCCGTCTATATCGTCCCGCGCGGCGGCGGTCTTTTCATGGTCGGCGCAACGATGATCGAAACAGACTTCGACGGACCGATCACCGCGCGATCCCTGATGGAACTGCTGAATGCCGCCTACGCTCTGCATCCAGCCTTCGCCGAGGCGACGGTCGTCGAAACCGGCGCCGGCATCCGCCCCGCCTTTCCCGACAATTTTCCGCGCGTGAGCCGAGACGGCAAAACCACAAGCCTCAACGGCCTTTACCGCCACGGCTTCCTATTGGCGCCGGCGATGGCGGTCGACGTTGCCGATCTTGTCTTTTCCGCGCAGACAAATCAGAGGAACTCCAGATGCACCTGATCATCAATGGCGAGCCGCAGACCATCGTCGTCGCCACACTGTCGCAGCTGCTTGCGGCGCTCGACTATGAGGGCGACTGGCTAGCAACTGCTGTCAATGGCGACCTCATCCACCGCGAGGATCGTGACGACCACGCCTTGAACGACAATGACAGGATCGAGATCCTGACTCCGATGCAGGGTGGCTGAACCATGCTCGATCTCTACGGTATCAAAATCGCATCGCGCCTTCTTCTCGGCACCGCACGCTACCCCTCACCTTTGATTCTTGCCGAGGCGGTCAGGCGATCCGCGACGGAGATCGTCACCGTGTCGCTCCGGCGCGAAGCCGCGGGCGGACGCAGCGGCGGCGCATTTTTCGAGATGATTCGTCAACTCGGCGTTCACGTTCTGCCCAACACCGCCGGATGCCATGGCGTCTCGGAAGCGGTATTGACGGCAAAGATGGCCCGCGAGGTATTCCGGACCAACTGGATCAAGCTCGAAGTGATCGGCAATCACGACACGCTGCAACCGGATGTCTTTGCACTGGTCGAGGCCGCGCGGATTTTGACAAGCGAAGGGTTTGAGGTCTTTCCGTATACGACGGATGATCTGGTCGTGGCAGAACGACTGATAGAAGCCGGATGCAAGGTCCTCATGCCTTGGTGTGCGCCGATCGGAACAGCAGCGGGACCGCTCAACCCATCCGCCCTTCGCTCGATGCGGGCACATTTTCCCGACATGCCGTTGATCGTGGATGCCGGCATCGGCCGGCCCTCGCATGCGGCAACCGTCATGGAACTGGGCTTCGATGCGGTGCTGTTGAACACGGCCGTTGCCGGTGCGCGCGATCCGGGCGCCATGGCGGAGGCATTTGCCGGGGCCATCGATGCCGGCAGGCAGGCCTTCAATGCTGGCCCGCTGGAGCCGCGCGACATGGCCGTGCCGTCGACGCCCGTTATCGGAAAGGCGGTGTTTGCATGACACTCGACCCATTCTACCTGATCGTCGACAGCGCTGACTGGATCGAGCGGCTGGTGCCGCTCGGCGTCAAGCTTGTGCAACTGCGTATCAAGAATCGCCCTCTTTTTGAAATTCGAGCGGATATACGCAGGGCAAAGGCCACCTGCGCGGCCAACGGATGCCAACTGGTCGTCAATGACTACTGGCAATTGGCGATAGAGGAAGGCTGCGATTTCCTCCATCTCGGCCAGGAGGACCTGGCGACGGCAGATCTCGGCACCATACGAAAAGCGGGGCTGAAGCTCGGACTTTCGACCCATGACGGTGCAGAACTGCAAACTGCGCTCGCAGCTAGACCTGACTATATCGCCCTTGGACCGATCTACCCCACCATTCTGAAAGCCATGTCTTGGGCACCCCAGGGGCTCGAACGCATCGGCGCGTGGAAAGCCTTGGTCGGCAATATTCCACTTGTGGCAATTGGCGGCCTGACCGTGGAGCGGATCTCCGGGGTATTCGAGAACGGCGCCGACTGCGCTGCCGTCGTGACCGACATAACCCGCAACCCCAACCCCGAATCACGGACGCTGGAATGGCTCAAATCGACTCGCAAACACGTTTCACCGAGCTGACCCACCGCGAAATCACCCGCGAAAGTCCACGATTTCCAGGCTTTGGCGTCGATGAACGGCTCATTCATCAAATATTCAGCCGAACATAATCATGCTCTAAACGTTGAATAGATAGCTCGCGTATTCGCTGAGCATGAAGACTGCTTTGGAGGTAGTCATGATAAAGAAAAAGATTCTAACGGCTTTGCTGGCCGCAACGGTAGTTGGTGGCGCCCTCGCCCCTGCCAGCTATGCACAGGCACAGTATTATGACGGTCGCGCACCCTATCGCGGCGACTGGCGCGGACATGACGACTGGCGCCGCCATCATCGTCACGGTAATGGCGCGGCAATCGCAGGTGGCGTAGCCGCAGGCCTCATCGGTGGCCTGATCGTCGGCGGCGCTCTTTCCAACCGGGGTCCGGTTTACGAAGAGCCACCACCGCCGCCGCCGAGATGCTGGTTCGAGAACCAACCGGTTCAGAATCAGTATGATGACGGCTACCACTACGAGCGTATGCGCGTCTGCAATTAAGCTGGCAACGGAGCTTATGCTCGGTCAGACCAATGATTTCAATTTGCCGGCGGTACGACCCGCCGGCAAATTTGCTTGGGCAGCCGCCCGATCACGAGAGATTTGCCTGCCTAAAGACCATGCGTTCTGGGATAGGCATTGCGCACGGGGAAATCCCGACCGATAAGGCTTCCCGGATCGGGCCGCCAGATCTCGACGCCCAGCGGATAGCACGGCGCGACATCGCTTGAATGGCCGCTGCCGCAATCACCGCCTGGGCATGCGGAAATGGCTCCCAGAAGGTCAATCTCCGCAAAGAATTCGATGAAATCACCCGGCCGTACCGGGCTTGCCTTCATAAAATACTGATGGGTATCGCGGGTGAACCCCGTGCACATGAAGACATTCAGCACATCATGAACATGCATTTCCGCGTCGCGGACGGTCATGCCCGTTGCTGACGCGAGCGCGCGAGACAGGTTCGAGTGGCAGCAATGGTGGTAGTCATCGCCCTTCAGCAGCCGGTTCGTATAGGGGTCGCACCGCGTGCCGATCACATCATGCACGCCTGCTCCGTCCGCATCCCAGCCATACCAGCCGAGCGTATCGTGGGTAATCGTCGCCATGGGGCGCAGATAGGGCAAGCTGCTCCACAGCCGATCGCCCACTCCAACATGCGTGGCATGAAGCGCGCGGGTCTTGCCGCTAAAGAAGCGCTCGGTAAGATCGTCGGCGTTCCACAGATTGAGGTCGCCGACCTGCGACCCTTCCATGCTGACGATGCGGAAGAAGTGCCCCTTCGGCACCCGAAAGCTGCCCGCGTCCCGTGGCGGCACGATGACCTCCGCAACCTTAATCATGCTTTGCCTTGCCGCATGAAGGATATCCATGTTCATCGGCGGCAGCGTTTCATTCGGGTAGACGACGACGGCCGGCTTGCTGCGCCGCTCTTCGGCGTCGGCCGGAGCTGGGCTTGAGGCTGAGGCGGGCGTGGTATGGACTTTCTGCATCGAGATCACACGGTCCTTCGCGGGAGCCGCAATTTCAGGCGGCAAGTTCGCTTGCACTGTAGCCGGATCGAGACAATGCACAACACGCTTTGCTCTTGCGCTAAGGCTAGGTCATGCTTAGCCTTAGCGCATGCGCCCTATTCCCTATGCCTCCCTCCGCGCGTTCGAGATGGCCATACGCCACGAGAGCTTCGCCAGAGCCGCGGCCGAACTCAATCAGACGGCCGCCGGAATAAGCCAGCATGTGCGCGTGATTGAGGCCTGGCTCGGCGTTAGCCTGTTTACGCGGCACGCACGCGGCGTGACCGCGACGCCTGCCGGCCGGGAATTCGGAGCGGCCGTGGCAAGCGGCCTTGCGCATATCGAGAGCGCCGCGCAGCAATTGCGGCGCGAAAGCCACGAACGGCCCGTCAGCGTCGCATGCATCGCATCCGTTGCCACGCGCTGGCTGATACCGCGGTTGCCGGAATTCAGAAAGGTGCATCCCGATATCCGCATCAACATCGTCTATGCGCTCGACGCAAAGACGCCGGAAGCTGCAAGCGTCGATCTGCTGATCCGTCACGGAACGAAGCCGGACGTCAATGCCATAGCCCTTTTGAGCGGCGAGACGCGGCCGGTCTGTTCGGTGGAATTCAATCGCCGTCACGGGCCATTTGATAGGCCGGTCGATTTGCACGATGCCGAGCTGCTCCACGATGAGACGACAGCTGCCTGGACGCGCTGGTTTGCGCTTCATGAAATCCATAAACCTCTCAAGCCCAACCCGATCTTTGCCGATTTCAGCTTGATGGTCGGTTCCGTTATCGGCGCCCAGGGTGTTGGTCTCTGCCCCATTTCCCTGATTTCCGAAGAACTCGCCGCGGGAAGATTGATCACCCTGTTCGATTCGCCCGTGGACACGGACAAAGCCTATTGGCTGATCCAGGCAAGCCAGCTCTCCAGGGAGGCCGAGATGCTCCGCGACTGGCTCGTTACGATGAGCTGCGGCACGCAATCCGGGCAACGTCGGTAAAATATTTGCGCCTTTGAATTTGCGGCTTCATCCGCAGCAGAATGCCATCCGGCTCGTCGCCCTCTCATTGCTCCGAAGCGGCAGACGGCGCGAACGAATATCCACAAGCAAGGCAACTCCAGCCAGTCAAGATAGATGGAAACTATCGATTCTTTCTGATTTATCTATTTTGCTTATTGCGGCGCACGCACTATGTTGCGGCGCGAAATACATCTGTCCAAACATTGCAAGGGTACCATGTCCGTTCTCAATACCGCCGTTAAGCCATTCAAAGCCCAGGCCTTCAAGCAGGGAAAATTCGTCGAAGTCACGGAAGCTGACATCGCTGGCAAGTGGGCGGTTTTCTTCTTTTATCCGGCCGACTTCACCTTCGTCTGCCCGACCGAGCTTGGTGACGTCGCCGACCATTATTCCGAGCTTCAGCGTCTCGGCGTCGAAGTGTTTTCCGTCTCGACGGACACGCATTTCACCCACAAGGCCTGGCATGACAGCTCCGAGACCATCGGCAAGATCCAGTATGCCATGATCGGCGATCCCACCGGCGCCATCACGCGCAACTTCGACGTCATGCGCGAAGCCGAAGGCCTTGCTGACCGCGGCACCTTCGTTGTCGATCCGGACGGCGTTATTCAGGCTATGGAAATCACCGCAGAAGGCATCGGCCGCAACGCCGTCGACCTCCTGCGCCGCATCAAGGCTGCTCAGTATGTTCGCTCGCATCCGGGCGAAGTTTGCCCGGCAAAGTGGGAAGAAGGCGAAAAGACGCTTGCTCCTTCGCTGCAGCTCGTCGGCAAGATCTGATCTGAGAAGCATTGGCCTTCCCTGTTGCAGGGGAAGGCCACCCAATAGATACGAGAGCCTATGCGTCCGCCGCACCAGGCTGGCGACGAGTTCTTATTTCCCGCAGGAGACATATCGATGCTTGACGACGCGCTGAAGAGCCAATTGAAGGCCTATCTGGAGAAGGTCGTGCGTCCGATCGAGATCCGCGCCAATGTCGACGACAGCGCCAAGTCGACGGAAATGCTGGCTCTTCTGAAGGACATCGTCAGTCTTTCGGACAAAATCGTGCTGGCCGAGCAGCGCGATGGCAGCGAGCGAGCGCCTTCCTTCGCATTGACGAGCCCCGGCCACGATATCAACCTGCGCTTTGCCGGCATTCCGCTCGGCCACGAATTCACCTCCCTGGTCCTTGCATTGCTGCAGACCGGCGGCCATCCGCCGCGCGTCGAACAAGCGATCCTCGACCAGATCCGCGATCTCGAGGGCGAGTTCCGCTTCGAGACCTATTTCTCGCTATCCTGCCAGAATTGCCCCGATGTCGTGCAGGCATTGAA
This sequence comes from Rhizobium sp. ASV20, assembly GCF_016429015.1. Classification (GTDB taxonomy): domain Bacteria; phylum Pseudomonadota; class Alphaproteobacteria; order Rhizobiales; family Rhizobiaceae; genus Rhizobium. The sequence continues at coordinate 28,792 of NZ_JAELTU010000053.1, read as the reverse complement.
TCTGATGTCTATCCTCAACCCGCGGATCAGCCATGTCGCTATCGACGGCGCCGTCTTCCCGAAGGAAGTCGCCGATCGAAAGGTCATGTCCGTGCCGACGATCTACCTGAATGGCGAGGTCTTCGGACAGGGCCGCATGGAGGTCGAACAGATCATCGCCAAGCTCGATACGGGTGCGGTCAAGCGTGCCGCAGAGAGGCTGAAGACGCTCGAAACCTTCGACGTCCTCGTCGTAGGCGGCGGCCCGGCCGGTGCCGCTTCGGCAATCTATGCCGCCCGGAAGGGTATCCGGACCGGCGTGGTTGCCGAACGCTTCGGCGGCCAGGTGCTCGACACGATGGCGATCGAGAATTTCATTTCAGTTCCGCACACCGAAGGACCGGCCTTTGCCACAGCGCTTGAGACGCATGTGAAGGACTATCCGGTCGAGATCATGAACCTGCAGCGTGCGCAGAAGCTCGGTCGCCACGGCGATGTCTTCGAAGTCGAGCTGGAAAGCGGCGCAACGCTGAGATCGCGTACCGTCATCCTGTCGACGGGCGCACGCTGGCGTCAGATGGGTGTGCCGGGCGAGGAGCTTTACCGCAACAAGGGTGTCGCCTATTGCCCGCATTGCGATGGCCCATTGTTCAAGGGCAAGAGCGTTGCCGTCATCGGCGGCGGCAATTCCGGCGTCGAAGCGGCGATCGATCTTGCCGGTGTCGTCAAGCACGTCACGCTTATTGAATTCGACAGCAAGCTGCGCGCCGACGATGTTCTGCAGCGCAAGCTGCGCAGCCTTGCCAACGTCGATATCATTCTTTCGGCGAAAACGACGGAAGTTTTGGGCGATGGCAGCAAGGTCACAGGCCTTGTCTACGAGGATCGCGCGAAGGGCAACAATCACAGCCTGACGCTCGACGGTGTCTTCGTGCAGATCGGACTGCTGCCGAATACCGAATGGCTGAAGGGCACGATCGCTCTTTCGGCTCGCGGCGAAATCGAGGTGGACCATCACGGCCAGACGTCGATCCCGGGCGTGTTTGCTGCTGGCGATTGCACGACGGTTCCCTATAAGCAGATCGTCATTGCTCTCGGTGAAGGTGCAAAGGCTTCGCTTGCGGCCTTTGATTATCTGATCCGCACTTCGGCGCCGGACGAAGAAGAAGCCAAGGCCGCCTGATGAGACGAGACGTCTCATGACATTGAGGGAACTGGAATATCTCGTCGCGCTGGCCAAGTATCGTCACTTCGGCCGCGCAGCCGAGGCCTGCCTGGTGAGCCAGCCGACCTTGTCGGCCCAGATCCGCAAGCTTGAGGGCGAGCTTGGCACACCTCTTGTCGAACGCGATTCGCGCTCTGTCATGCTGACCGATTTCGGCAAGGATGCAGTTGAACGGGCGACGCGAATTCTGGTCGATGTCCAGCAGTTGAAGAATGCGGCGCTGCTGCGACAGAATCCGGAACTCGGCGTGCTGCGCCTGGGCGTCTTTCCGACGCTCGGCCCCTATCTCCTGCCGCATGTCGTGCCTCCGATCCATGAGCGGTTTCCGGAGCTTGAGCTGCTGCTCATCGAGGAAAAGAGCAACACGTTGCTTTCGCGCCTGAGGGACGGCGAGCTCGACGCCGCGCTCCTCGCCCTTCCCGTCGACGCCGATCAATTGCAGACCGAACTCCTGTTCGAGGAGCCGTTCCTTCTGGCAGTTCCCGAGAAACATCCACTGGCCGAACGCAAAAACATCCGAATGGACGATCTCGGCTGCCATGACCTGATGCTGCTGGAAGAGGGTCATTGCCTGCGCGAACATGCGCTGGACGTCTGCCGGCTCTCCGGCGCAGGCCATCGTTCGTCCTTCCAGGCAACAAGCCTGGAGACCTTGCGTCTCATGGTCAGCACCAATGTCGGAGTCACCTTGCTGCCAGCACTGGTAACCGTCAGCCCCATGGGGTCATCGGACAAGATACGGCTTCTGTCGTTCGAAGACGGCAACCCGACACGCCGGATCGGCCTTTGCTGGCGCAAAAGCGCCCCGACCGGTCCGCTGCTGACGCAACTTGCCGATATAATCAGCTCGACGGCACAGCAATTGCTGCAAATCGGATAGAAGCGTGAGTGCCAAACGAAGGCTCAGCAAAAGCCGCCCGTATCGGGCCGGCGTGTCTTCCTGCGCGACCAGAATATGTCGATCCCCTGAGCCCTGCCCCAACCTGGTGAAAGCCCATCATCGGAACAAATGCCCCGCGCGGCGCATTCCCAAACATATGGCACCCCTGTTCGGTTGTTTGCAAAGGAGATAGCTATGGACCAGAACATGATCGATCGGCTCAACTCGATAAGTCAGGAGCTCAATGCTCGCGCTCTTGCTCTGTCCCAAGGTGCGGAAGGCCGCGACCACGCGCTCATCATGTCGGCACTCGGCGTCATGATAGAGGAGGTGCGATCCTTGGAACAGAAGGTCGCCCGCCTCGATGGCCCGAGAGGGATTGGCGCAGCAGGCTCTTAAGCCTGCCTCTCGTTACAGCCTCAAGCGGATCGCTGCGATTGAATGCGGGGCGTCCGCTATGGCAGGCTTGAGTTTGGCGATATCGCCGCTGGCATTCCATCGCCAGCAAAAGGGCTGATATCGTCAAACGCTTTCGGCGGTCACCGTCAGAAAGCGAACCGGCTCGGGGTCGATATCCGTATCGATCAGCCCCAGCCGCTTTAGCGTGAGGTCGATGGCGCGGCGCGCCTGAACTTCCGGCGCCTGGTCGAGCACGATCGTCATCAGGCCTTCTTTCAGATAGCCGCGCGTCGCATCGGATAATTCATGCCCGACCCAGAAGACAGGCCGCTGCCGATGGCGGCGCAGAACGGTGGCAATCGCGGCATTGTCCCCACCGGCACTATAGAGGCCGGCAATATCGGGGTATCGGGCGAAGGCGCTCGTCAGCAACTCCATCGTCTTCATTTCATCGTCTTCATCGAACATAACCTCGACGAAGCGATGCGACGGGTTCGCGTGATGAAGCAGATAGTCGGAGAATCCGCGGATACGTGCCTTGTGGTTTTCGTAAGAGCCGCTGTGACAAAGCGCAACGAAAGTGCCGGCGGTGCCGGCCTGCATGCGCGCCATATAGAAGGCAGCCGTGCGACCGGCAGCTTCGTTGTCGATCCCGACATAGGCAAGCTCCCGTGCCGGCCGTGTCATGATCTGGACGACGGGTATGCCGCTCTCGGCAGCGTGGCGAACACTGCCGACGACATCCGGGTGGTCGGGCGCGACGACGATCAAGGCAGAGCGCCGCGTCTTCGGATTGGCGATGTGCCTGGAAAAATCGGCCGGATCGCCCTCACGCGCGAAGGTCCTCTGGATCTGTATATCCTTGTCAAGCAGGGCGGCGATGCGCTCGAAGGCGCGGTTGAGCCTCGAATAGAAGTAGGTTTCGGGCCGCAGCAACACGACCTCGATGCGCACAAGACCGTGCCTCGCGCCGGCAAGCGGCGCGCGATAACCGAGCCGCTTGGCCGCAATGAATATCTTCTCCGCGGTCTCCGGCAAGACATTGCCGCGCCCGTTGAGCGCACGCTCCACCGTTGCAGCACCAACGCCCGCGGCAGCCGCCACATCCTTCAACGTAACCTTGGCCACCGCCCCTCACCCTTCAATCCCATGATCAGATTTGATCATAGATTCGCAGCTCGCGAAAGAGGCGCAAAGCTCAGCCAAAGCGGGCAACCAGGAAATCGATGGCGCTGCGCAACATCGCGGTCGGGCGTCGGTCGGGCGCATAGACCAGATGCATCGGCGTCGGCTTGTAAGACCAATCCGGCAGCACGAGCTCCAGTCGGCCGGCATCAAGATCGGCTGCCAAAAGCAGTTCCGGCTGGAGCACGATCCCTGCGCCGTGCAGGGCGGCAACACGCAGCGCTCCGCCCTGGTTTGTCGTGAACCTTCCCTTTATCGCAATCTCACGGACCTCACCCTCAGGGCCCACCAAATGCCAGCGGCCCTGCAAGCGCCAATAGGAATGGCCGAGGCACATATGATTGGGGAGGTCCTCCGGAGCTTGTGGTCGACCGCAGCGTTCGAGATAGTCTGGCGATGCCGCGAGAATACGCCGATAGGGTTTTAGCGGGCGAGCGACCAGACCGGTATCCGTCAGGTCGCCGATATGGATGCCGAGCTCGTAGCCCTCACCGATCATGTCATGCAGATTATTGTCCAGCGCCAGATCGACACTGACATCAAGGTTCTGATGCAGATAGTCCACCAGAGCCGGTACGAGGCTTTGCGTCCCGAAGCTGACGGGGGCGACAAGCCGAAGCCGGCCACGCGGCGCCGACTGCAGTTCGGATGCGGATTGTTCGGCCAGCTCGACCTCGGCCAGCACTGTCTTGCAGCGCTCATAGTAAAGCCTGCCGACCTCGGTCATCTGGTGGCGGCGCGTGGTGCGATGAAGGAGCCGTGCGCCAAGCCGCTGCTCTATCGTCCTGATGTGTTTGGCGACCATGGTCGCCGATACCTGGCTGACGTCGGCGGCAGCGGCAAAACTGCCATGCTCGACCACCCTGACGAACATCGCCATCCCAGCCAGCTTATCCATTATTACGTACCCACAGGTTCGGAATGAAGCAAATGGGAGCGTATTTATCGCTTCAGGGTTTTGCAAGATAGTCCATAGCGCCAAACAACTGGCGACATTCTCTCAAGGAGTTACCCATGCCCATCTTGCGCTTGGAAATGCATCCCGGCCGCACGCAGGACCAGAAGCGCGCCTTCGTTCGCGAGGCGACCAAGGCCGCCGTCGAAACTCTGGCATGCCCGCCGGAATCCTTGGAAATCATCATTACCGAGATTTCGAAGGATTCCTGGGCAACAGCGGGCAAGCTGAAATCCGATAGCTAGGACAATCCGGAAAAACCAATACCAGGCCTGACGGTCAAATCTTGACCGTCAGGCGGAATCTGCAGCCAAACTCTGGCGTCCCCATACCTCGGCCCAATCCATCAACCGGACCAGTTCCTGCTTGAGGGAATATGAGCGAAGGATATCGGAGGAGTGATCGATATTCGTGCGAGGATCGTAAAATACATCGATGTCCTCGCCGCTTTCCCGCCTTGCCGCTTCGAGGCGGGTCTTTACCTCCTCTACTTCGGCCTTCACAGCAAAGTACCGCTTCATGACCTCAACAAGGTCGCGGTCGCTTGCATTCATTTCCATGCATACTCCATCCTACTAATTTTAGCCCTCGGCAATGATCCGATTCGGATGGCGAAATCTAGATCAATGCCTCGCTGACAGGATCGGGTATCGTCGAACGAGGCCGAATTACACTAGCGTTCGAAATGGCATAGCAAAGATTATTCAAGGCGCATCGCAAACTCTAAGATGCATTCCGCGCTTAGAATCGTGCGCTTTATGCGTGCCCTCGTCGCAGCGCCGATCCGCAATCTTGCGCGACATGCCCTAGGACCAGTTTTCCTTCACCGACTGCATCACCACATTCGTGGAGGTGCTCGCGACGAAAGGCAGGCTGGAGATCTTCTCTCCCAGGACGATGCGATAGCGCCGGATGTCAGACGTGCGCACCTTCAAGAGATAGTCGAAACGTCCGGCAATCATGTGACACTCCTCAATCTCCTTGATCTTCTTGATCGCGTTGTTGAAACTGAGCAAAGCCTCCTCACGCGTGTCCGTCAGCTTCACTTCGGCAAAGGCGACATGGTCGAGGCCGAGCTTGATCGGATTGAGTACGGCTTTGAAGCCGTCAATGTATCCGGAATCGATGAGCTTTTTCAGCCGGGCCTGGCAAGGTGTCTTGGAAAGACCGACCCGTTCGGAAAGCTCGGTGATCGACATGCGGCCATCCTCGACCAAGGCATCGAGGATCTTTTGGTCGAATTGGTCAATTTCACTGGATTTGATCATCTGCGTAGGCATTCCTATTTGAAATGGAGCAATTTGAAGTTCAATATGACTGGAAAGCCGCAGTTTCAAGGCGGAACGCTTTCCCGGAATGAAGTATGTTCTCGTCGAAGCAACGGGGAGGACCGGCAAAGGGCGAAATCATCGCGCCTGCCTGGTTATCGGGACCCTTGCATTTTGAGGTTATCATGACTGTCTCTGCCCAGCTCGCCACCGAAGAACCAGCTCCAAACGCTGCACCATTTTCGCAATTCGCCCCGCCGATCCAGCACCAGAGCCCGCTTCGCAAGGCAATCACCGCAGCCTATCGGCGGCCTGAGACAGAATGCCTCCCCATGCTGGTCGAGGCTGCCACTCTGCCGGACTCCGTTCGCGACGCTGCGAAGAAGACCGCCAAGACACTGATCGAAGCGCTCCGCGCCAAGCACAAGGGCGATGGCGTCGAAGGGCTGGTGCAGGAATACTCGCTTTCGAGCCAGGAAGGCGTAGCCCTGATGTGCCTTGCCGAGGCTTTGCTGCGCATCCCCGACACTGCCACCCGTGACGCGCTGATCCGCGACAAGATCGCCGGTGGCGACTGGAGGTCGCATCTGGGCGGCGGTCGCTCGATGTTCGTCAACGCGGCGACGTGGGGGCTGGTCGTCACGGGCAAGCTGACATCGACTGTCAACGAAAGCGGCCTCTCTGCCTCGCTGACGCGACTGATCGCGCGCTGCGGCGAGCCGGTCATCCGCCGCGGCGTCGACATGGCAATGCGCATGATGGGCGAGCAGTTCGTCACCGGCGAGACGATCGACGAGGCGCTGAAACGCGCCCGCTCGCTCGAGGCGAAGGGCTTCCGCTATTCCTACGACATGCTCGGCGAAGCCGCGACCACGCATGCGGATGCCGAACGCTACTACCGCGACTACGAAACTGCCATTCATGCGATCGGCAAGGCGTCGGCCGGGCGCGGCATCTATGAAGGCCCCGGCATCTCGATCAAGCTCTCCGCGCTGCACCCGCGCTACTCGCGCTCGCAGGTCGACCGGGTCATGGGCGAGCTTCTGCCGAAGGTGAAGGCGCTGGCGCTGATTTCGAAGCAATACAATATCGGCCTCAACATCGATGCTGAAGAGGCCGACCGGCTGGAATTGTCGCTCGACCTGCTGGAGGCGCTTTGCCTCGATCCGCAGCTCGCCGGCTGGGATGGCATCGGCTTCGTCGTGCAGGCCTATGGCAAGCGCTGCCCCTTCGTCCTCGATTTCATCATCGATCTTGCCCGCCGCTCCGGTCACCGCCTGATGGTGCGTCTCGTCAAGGGCGCCTATTGGGATGCCGAGATCAAGCGCGCGCAGCTGGACGGCCTCGAAGGCTTCCCGGTCTACACCCGCAAGATCTATACCGACGTTTCCTATGCGGCCTGCGCCAAGAAGCTGCTCTCGGCAACCGACGTCATCTTCCCGCAATTTGCCACCCACAACGCTCAGACGCTGGCGACGATCTACCAGATGGCCGGCAACGATTTCTCGGTCGGCAAGTATGAGTTCCAATGCCTGCACGGCATGGGCGAGCCCCTCTATGAAGAAGTCGTCGGCGCCAAGAACCTCAACCGTCCGTGCCGCATTTATGCGCCGGTCGGCACCCATGAAACGCTGCTTGCCTATCTCGTCCGCCGCCTGTTGGAAAACGGAGCCAACTCTTCCTTCGTCAACAAGATTGCCGATCCCGCCGTTTCCGTCGCCGATTTGATCGCCGATCCGGTCGACATAGTCCGCGCCATGCCCGTGATGGGCGCTCAACACGACAAGATTTCTCTTCCCGCCGACCTGTTCGAAGGTAAACGCCAGAATTCCGCCGGCATCGATCTATCGAACGAAATGGCTCTCGCCGATCTTTCCGGGCAGTTGCACGTTTCCGCCGCCAAGGGCTGGATCGCCAAGCCGCTGCTTGCCGACGGTTCAGAGCGTGGAGAGACACGCCCCATTCTCAATCCTGCTGATCATTCCGACGTCGTCGGCCAGGTTGCCGAGCTCGACCCCAATGATGCAGCCGAGGTGATGCGCCTTGCCGCCGGCGCAACGGCATCATGGGCATCCGTCAGCCCGGATGCCCGCGCGACGATCCTCGAACGCGCCGCTGACATGATGCAGGGCGAGATGCCCTTGCTCGTCGGCTTGACAATCCGCGAAGCGGGTAAATCGGCTGCAAACGCCGTCGGCGAGGTCCGCGAAGCCATTGACTTCCTGCGTTATTACGCCGCCCAGGCCCGCAAAGTGCTGTCGACGGAAAGCATCCCGCTCGGCCCGGTCGTCTGCATCAGCCCGTGGAACTTTCCGCTGGCAATCTTCACCGGTCAGGTTGCAGCAGCGCTCGTCGCAGGCAATCCGGTCGTCGCCAAGCCGGCCGGCAACACGCCGCTGATCGCAGCTCAAGGCGTTCGCATCCTGCATGAAGCCGGTATCCCGCGCGACGTCCTCCAGTTCGCGCCCGGCAGCGGCAGAATGGGTGCCGCGCTGGTCGGTGCGCCTGAAACCGCCGGCGTCATGTTTACCGGCTCGACGGAAGTTGCCCGCCTGATCCAGGCGCAGCTTGCCGAACGCCTGTCGAAGTTCGGCAAGCCGATCCCGCTGATTGCAGAAACCGGCGGCCAGAACGGCATGATCGTCGACTCCTCGGCGCTTGCCGAGCAGGTGGTCGGCGACGTTATCGCCTCCGCCTTCGATAGCGCCGGACAGCGCTGCTCTGCCCTGCGCGTGCTGTGCCTGCAGGAAGAAGTGGCCGATCGTACGCTGACCATGCTGCGCGGCGCGCTTCGCGAACTTTCGGTCGGCCGCACCGACAAGCTTGCCATCGATATCGGCCCTGTTATCGACGACAATGCCAAGCGCGGCATCGATGAGCACATCGAGCGCATGCGCAAGCTCGGCTGCTCCGTGGAACAGCTCGACCTCCCCGCGAGCGCTGCAAAGGGCACATTCGTTGCCCCGACCATCATCGAGCTCAAGAAGCTGAGCGACCTCAAGCGCGAAGTCTTCGGCCCCGTTCTCCATATCATCCGCTACAAGCGCAAGGGGCTCGACAAGCTGATCGACGATGTCAACGCATCCGGCTATGGCCTGACCTTCGGCCTGCACACGCGTCTCGACGACACGATCGCCCACGTCACCAGCCGCGTGAAGGCGGGCAACCTCTACGTCAACCGCAACATCATCGGCGCCGTTGTCGGCGTTCAGCCCTTCGGCGGACGCGGCCTTTCCGGCACCGGCCCTAAGGCAGGCGGCCCGATGTATCTGCGCCGCCTCGTCGTCTCCTCGACGGAACCGTTGCGCGACGCAAGCGTTCAGACCGATCCGGCTGCACAACAGTATCTCGCCTGGCTCGACAGCAACGGTGCTGCCGGAGCTGCCAAACAGGCCAAGGCGCTTGCCGGCCAGTCGTCCCTGGGCTTCAACGTCGAGCTTCCAGGCCCGGTCGGTGAACTGAACCTTTATGCGCTGCATCCGCGTGGGCGGATCCTGCTTGTCCCACAGACCGCACTTGGCCTGCAGGTCCAGCTCGCCGCTGCGCTTTCGACAGGCAACGGGATCACCATTGACGCCGGCTCCGGCCTTCAGGGCGAGCTTCGCAATTTGCCGGCGGCCGTCGCCGCGCGCATTTCCTGGTCAAAGGATTGGGCCGCAGACGGGCCATTTGCGGGCGCCCTTATCGAAGGGGATGCTGAAAGGGTCAAGCCGATCATCAAGGCGATCGCCGCGCTTCCCGGTCCGTTGGTCCTCACGCAAGCGGCCTCAAGCGATGAGATCGCCAACAAGGCCGATGCTTATTGCCTCAACTGGCTGCTGGAAGAGGTGACCACGTCGATCAACACGGCGGCTGCCGGCGGTAACGCCAGCCTGATGACCATCGGATAATACCGAACAAAGTCCTCAAAATACTTGCCGGCCGTGCGCATATCGCCCCGGCCGGCAAGTTCCCAAACGTCTCTGCCGCGATATTGCCCTCGCAGAGGATCAAGCCGCCTTGTTGATGCGCACCGGAATGGACTTATACGACGGCGTGCCGCTTTCCTTGTCCTGATAGTCGATCGGGATCAGGCAATTGGCTTCAGGGTAATAGGCTGCAACCGAGCCCTCCGAAATATCGTAGGAAATCGCCGTCAGCTGCAGCAGCCGCTTCGCCCCCGACGGCAGCGCCGTTTCGATCGCGACGAGGTCGCCATGCTCCAACCCATTGGCGCGCAGATCCTTGTCGTTCATGAACAGCACGTCACGACGGCCGAAGACACCGCGATAGCGGTCATCAAGGCCGTAGATCGTCGTGTTGTACTGATCATGGCTGCGAATTGTCGCAAGCTTGAGAATGTTGTTTTCAGAAAGCAGAATATCCTCATTGAGGCCGGAGAACAGTTTGAACTCGGCCTTGCCCGAAGGCGTATGCCAGATGCGTCCCGTCGGCCCAAGCGGCAGGCGAAAGCCGCCAGGCACGCGGATGCGTTCGTTATAATTCGCAAAATCGGGATAGACGATTTCGATCTTGTCACGGATCAGATCATAATCGGTCACGAGTTCCATCCAGCCGACCTTGCTATCGGGCAAACTCGCCTGCGCCATGGCGGCGACAATCGCCGGCTCCGAGCGCAACTCGTCCGAAGCGGGTTTCAGGCGGCCACGCGAGGCATGCACCATCGACATGGAATCCTCGATCGTCACCGATTGCGCTCCGGTCGCCTGGACATCCTGCTCGGTGCGGCCAAGGACGGGGAACAGGAAGGACTCCTTGCCGATGAGCAGGTTCGAACGGTTGAGCTTGGTGTTCAGATGGACGGCGAGATCGAGCTTGCGCATGCCCTCGGCGCACAGCTCCGGATCCGGGAGCGCGATCGAGAAGTTGCCGCCGAGGCAGATCAAGACCTTGGAGCGCCCCTCCGCCATCGCCTGCATGGCGGCGACGGCATCGTGCCCGTGATGGGCCGGAGATTTGAAGCCGAAAGCACGGTCGATACCCTCGATCAACGCGGCGTTCGGCCTTTCGGTGATCCCGACGGTACGGTTGCCCTGCACGTTGGAGTGACCGCGCAGCGGGCAGATACCGGCGCCGGGCTTGCCGAAATTGCCACGCAACAGCAGCAGATTGGCGATCTGCTGGACGTTGGCCGTCCCCTTGGCATGCTGGGTAATGCCCATGCCATAAGCCACGATTGTCGCCTTGGATTTGACATAGGCAGCAGCAACCCGTTCCAGATCGACCCGAGGCAGACCGGAGACGCGCTCGATGTCGACCCATTCCGTCTGTTCGAGATCGGCGACGAGCGCCTCGAAGCCCGTCGTGTGCTCAGCGATGAAGGCATGATCAAGCACGTCTTCGGAGGTCTCCGCGAGCGCGAGAACCGCCTTCATGATGCCTTTCAACGCTGCAGCATCGCCGCCGATCTTGACCTGATAATAGGAAGAAGCGATCCGGGTCGAGCCGAAGGTGCCCATTTCGATCGGGTTCTGCGGATCAGCGAAACGCTCGAGCGCCCGCTCCTTCAAGGGATTGAAGACGATAATCGGGACACCTCGGCGCGAACACTCGTGCAAAGTACCCATCATCCGCGGATGATTGGTGCCCGGATTGTGCCCCATGGAGATGATGAGATCGCATTCGTCGAAGTCGTCGAGCGATACCGTGCCCTTGCCGATGCCGATCGATTGGGGCAGGCCGACGCTGGTCGCCTCGTGGCACATGTTCGAGCAATCGGGAAAATTGTTGGTGCCGTATTCACGCGCGAAAATCTGGAAGAGGAATGCCGCCTCGTTGGAGGCGCGGCCGGACGTATAGAATTCGACCATATCCGGGTCTGGCACGCTGCGCATGACTTCGCCGATGCGGGCAAAGGCATCCTCCCAGGCGACGGGCCGATAGGTGTCGGTTGCATGATCGTAGACCATCGGGTGGGTCAGGCGACCGGAGTTTTCGAGTTCGTAGTCGCTCCATGTCAAGAGTTCGCTGACGGTGTGTTCGGCGAAGAATTCCGGGGTGACGCGCTTGTTCGTCGCTTCCCAGGTGACTGCCTTGGCGCCGTTTTCGCAGAATTGGAACGTGGAAGTATGTTCCTTGTCCGGCCATGCACAACCCGGACAATCGAAACCCGCCGGCTTGTTCGTACGGAAGAGGAGGCCAGGCGCCTCCGTGATGTCCATCTGTTCGCGCACCGCATTGGCGGTGGCCTTCAACGCGCCCCAACCGCCCGCAGGGCTGTTATAGGGACGGATACCAGGGACTTCACGCTTCTTCGCCATCATACGCTCCTTGGGTTACCTAACGACTCCTCCCAAAGGCCGTTATTAGAAATATGTCCGCGGCAAAGGGGAGTAAAGCACAAACGAATGGCACTGGATCAAACGACCGCGACAAGATGACGAAATCTCTCCAACCAACCGAGGTCTGTCCAGACGGAGAGAATAACTCAGTTCTTGAACACCAGACAGGTCCCTCCTTGCTGTCGGACCTGATTACAGACGGCATCGGCCTCGGCGCGCGTCTGCCGGCCGATGCGAGCCGCAAAACGAATGCGGCGTCCAAAATCAGCATTGCGTTGGCGCACGATCAAAGGCTTCTCCGCATTCAGGGGAGACGGCAGCTTCTGAACATTGGTTGCAAACATGCGCCGGGCAGAATCGACCTGGAAATGCTCGGCCAGTTGCGCACCCCAGGGCGCCCATGGCCGCTCCTGCTCGAAGGGCACCGACTTCAATCGCCGGCTTTCCGCAAGCGCGACGCAGGACGGAATGAAAGCTTTGCTCTTATCCAGGGCCGGCGCTGCAATTTTCGGCGGTTCGTCGCGCCATTCCTCCACAGTGTGTGCGGTGATCGCGCTGACATAGCTACGGGTCTCATAGGGAAGATCACCGGAGTTCAGGAAATTGGCAAGGCCGCCCTCACCGGCATTGTAGGCAGCTGCCGCAAGCCCCAAGTTGCCGAAACGATTGCGCAATTCATCGAGATAGGTCGCTGCCTTGCCAAGCGCTTCGAGCGCATCATAGCTGTCGCGAACCCCTCGCAGCCGCGCTGTCCCCGGCATGAACTGCGCAATCCCGCGCGCCCCCTTCGGGCTGACGGCGTCGGAACGAAACAGGCTTTCGCGCCAGACCAGCCGTGCCAGGTAATCCGGCGGCAAATGGTTGGCACCAGCGAAATATTCGATGGCGGCACATAGATCGCGATTATAACTATCCTTGCGCAGACAGAGCGTCTCGCCGGTTGCCGTAATCATCGGACCGGAAACACAAGCCGGTGGCACGACAATCCATTCCGGTTGCGCTCTCGCAGGACTGAAGGTCGCCATGGCCGTAGCGCAGGCGACCATAATGCCGGCGATCGCGCGGAAGAAGTTTATCCGATGCTGCCTGCCTGCCATCCCAGCGATATCCGTCCGAGACCAATCGATCGCAAATTCGTGGCATGTTCATAGCATCGATGGAAGGCGGCGAAAACCTGTGGCGGCCTCCGCCCTTCAAACAGCCCCTACCCGGCGAGGCGTCCCCCGCGCATCGGCGCCGGAGCACCTGTTGTTCCCGGGAAGCTGATCGGCAAGCCCCTCAGCACGCGAACCGCCAAAAACGCGAAGCATTCCGCTTCGACGGCATCGCCACGCCAGCCCAATGTCTCCGCAAAAATCGGCTCAACGCCGGCGCGGCTTTGCAGCATCGACATGATCGTCGGATTGTGGCGGCCACCGCCGCTGACGACGACCTTCTTCGGTCGGCGCGGCAGAAGATCGAGCGCCTTGCCGACAGCGCCTGCCGTGAAGGCCGAAAGCGTCGCGGCACCATCTTCCGGGCTAAGGCCATCGGCCATGGAAGCACCGAAATCGAAGCGGTCCAGCGACTTCGGATAGGGAGCTGTCAGATAGGGGTGTTGCAGGAGCCGTTCGAGTCTTGCCTCGTCAACCGTCCCGGCGCGACCGAGCGCGCCGTCGCGGTCCATCTCGCCGAGGCCATGAGACTTGATGAAATCGTTGAGCGGCGCGTTCGCAGGGCCGGTGTCGAAGGCGATGAACGTGTCCTCGCCATCCCACCATGTGATGTTGGCTACGCCGCCGAGATTGAGGATGGCGGTCTCGCCGGCGGCGCCCGCGCCACGCAGCAACGCAGTGTGGTAGACGGCGGCAAGCGGCGCCCCCTGGCCGCCGGCGCGCATGTCCGCCGAGCGGAAGTCATAGGCAACCTTGGTGCCGAGGATGGAATGCATCAGCTCCCCGTCGCCAAGCTGACGCGTCTGTCCCAGACGGTCCTTTTGTGGCGCCCGATGCAGCACCGTCTGGCCATGAAAGCCGACGACGCCGATGTCTGCCATCGTCATCCCCTTGCTTTCCACCAACTCTCTCACGGCCTCGGACTGAGCTCTCGTCAGGGCCTCCTCCGCTTCCTTGAAGATCGCCGGCTCAGGGCCTTCAAAATTCCAGGTCCGTGCCTGTCGCAGCGTCTCTTCCAGCAGCGTTCTTATCCAGCCGGGATATGGAGCGAGCACATAGGAGCCAAACTCTTCGATCCGCTCGCCGTCCGTCTTCAGCATGGCGACATCGATATTGCCGTCGAGGACGGTTCCGGTCATCAGACCAACGGCCCAGATTGGTTCCATGGTGAAGCTCCTATGCAGCGTTGACGCGATCGCTGACGGCCTGGCGAAGCGGCAGGATGCCGCTGTCGAAATGACGCGTCGGATGAATGCGGTTGGTGAGCAGGGTCCAGGCCGTGCCCTTGTCGAAATCGATCCAGAGAGCGGTCCCGGTAAATCCGGTGTGACCGATGGTTCCGGGCGAGCAGAGAGCCCCGCCATGCCAGCCGTCATATGGCCGTTCCCAGCCATGCGTGCGTGTGGCGGAAAGCGGCGTCCGCATCAGTGCGATCGAATGCGCCGCCCCGCCGCTGCCATCGAGTAGGCCCCTGGCGAAATCGAGAACAGAGCCTGCCGTTCCGAAAAGCCCGGCATGGCCGGCACCCTGCAGTGCTGAGCAATTGTCGTCGTGAACTTCGCCCGACAGGATGCGGTGGCGCCAGGTGCAATCTTCCGTCGCCGCGGCCTGATCGGGGGCTGCGGAAAAGGCAAAGCCCGGGCCGGGGTCCATGGCGCGGATCGTCTGTCCGGTCAGGCGCTCAAGTGCAAAGCCGAGCAGGATGAAGTTGATATCGGAGTAGACAGGCGGCCCGGCCCGCCATTCACGCTGCAGAATGAAGGCGCGCAAGAGGTCCGGATCGCGGCCATAGGTGTAGATCGGTTCGACCGCCGGAAAAGGCGTCTGATGGCCGAGGCATTGCCGGAAGGTCACCTTCCGTTCCCAAGCCTCGGCACTGTATTGACGCAGGTCCGGCAGGAGCGTCGTCAACGGTGCGTCGAGATCGATGGTGCCCACCTCCACCAGCGCAAGAATGCGCGGCGTGGTGAAAATCACCTTGGTGAGCGAAGCGAGATCGAACCATGTATCGACCAGCATCGGCCTGACGCTCGGGATCTTCTGTGCTGCACCGACGGCGCGCACGAGCCGATTGCCGTCGAGATCGACCATGCCGAGGACGCCGCCTGGAATGCGAGCCGACGCCACTGCCTGTTCTAGCGGTGTAAAGGCCCGATCGAACCGTTCTTCAAATTGCATGTGCCCCCCAGCCATATCTCACTCCTCGCCGGTTGCTCAGGCTTCCGCCAGAGCCATATGATCCGGCGCGTATTGGCGCCATTCCGGCGCTGCCGGCTCGAAGCCGATCGGCCGCACGAGCGACGGAACCTGACGCGTGTCGAGCGTGAAGTTTTCCTTGCGGCGCGCAACCGTCGGCACCGCCGAAATCAGCCGCCTGGTATAGGAATGCTTTGGTTCCGACAAGACGGAGGCGGCATCGCCGATCTCGACGATCTGCCCGGCATAGATCACGGCGATGCGATGAGCGATGCGCTCCACGACCGCCATGTCATGTGAGATGAAGAGGTAGGCGAGCCCATATTCGCGCTGCAGCTCGATCAGCAATTCCAGCACCTGCGCCTGAACGGACACGTCGAGTGCGGACACGGCTTCGTCGAGCACCAGTACGGAAGGATTCAGCATCAGGGCGCGAGCGATGCACAGTCTTTGCCGCTGGCCGCCTGAGAATTCATGCGGGTAACGCTCAAGCGCATTTTCCGGCAGGCCCACGCGCTTCAGAAGCATGATCATCCGTTGCCGCGTTTCGGCGGAAATGCGGCCCCCTGCGGCGATCACCGGTTCGGCAAGGATGTTGTCGACGCGCAGTCGCGGATTGAGCGAGGCGTAAGGGTTCTGGAAAACCATCTGTACGGCGCCGGTGCGATCCGCAGCCTTGCCGGCATTGGTCGTGAACGTTCCGCGCGTCGACTTGACCAGCCCGAGGATCGCGCGTGCGGTGGTCGACTTGCCTGAGCCGCTCTCTCCGACAATCGCCAGCGTTTCGCCGGGCATCAGATCGAAGCCGACGCCTTCGACGGCATGGACCGAACCGGCCGAGCGACGCAGAAAGCTGCCCTTGACCGGGAAGCGGACGGTCAAGCCATTCACGTTCAGGGCCGGTCCGGCTTGCGTCTCGTCGCGCTGGAAATCCGTGCGCGCAGCCTGCCCTGAAGCGAAGTGCGGGACGGAATGCAGGAGATGCTGGGTATAGGGATGCTTGGGATGATCAAGAATCTGATTGAGTTCGCCTTGCTCGACCGCTTCGCCGGACTGCATCACCATGACCTTGTCGGCAATACCGGCGACAAGGCCGATGTCGTGCGTGATGAAGATCATCGACATGCCGGTCTCGCGTTTCAGCTCGGCAAGCAGCGCCATGATCTGCGCCTGGACGGTGACATCGAGCGCCGTCGTCGGTTCGTCGGCAATCAGCAGGCGCGGATTGCAGGCAAGCGCGGTCGCGATCATCACGCGCTGGAGCATGCCGCCGGAAAGCTGGTTCGGGCAATAGGTCAGTCGGCGTGCGGCATCGGGAATGCGCACGCGATCCAGGGCATCCTTGGCGGCTGCCTTTGCCTGACTTCCCGTCAGGCCGCGATGCAGCCGGAACGATTCTTCAATCTGCGTGCCGATGGTCAGGACCGGGTTGAGGGACGTCATCGGCTCCTGGAAGATCATGCCGATCTCGCCGCCGCGGATCTTGGTCAGCTCCGCCTCGCCAGCCTTGGTGAGATCCAGAATGCTGTTGTCGGCGCGTTTCCAGCGGATCGATCCGCCGATGATGCGGCCGCCACCGAAATCGACGAGGCGATTGATCGACAGCGCGGTGACCGACTTGCCCGACCCACTCTCGCCGACGATTGCCAATGTCTCGCCGGCATCGAGATCGAAGCTGACACCTTTAACGATGGGATTGGCCTCGGGGTTGCGTCCGAAGCCGACGCGAAGATCGGAAACCGAGAGAAGCGGTGTCATACCGTGGACCTCCGCATCTTCGGATCGAGGATATCGCGCAGGGCATCGCCAAGCAGGTTGAAGCCGAGAATAGAGATCATGATGGTCACGCCCGGGAAGATCAGCAGCCAGGGCGCCGTTTCCATGAGATTGCGGCTGTCGCTCAACATCAGGCCCAATGAGGAGGCCGGCGGCTGTGTTCCCAGACCAAGGAAGCTCAGACCTGCTTCAGTCAGCAGCGACCAGGCAAGCGCCAGTGTCACCTGCACGGTCAAGGGTGCGACGAGATTGAGAAGAAGATGCCTGGTCAGGATATAGGATCGGCTGCTGCCGAAGGTGCGGGCGGCATCGACGAAATCGCGCCCCTTCAACGAAAGCGCGGGACCGCGCACGACGCGGGTAAAGATCGGCGTATAGACGATCGCAATCGCAGCGACACTGGTCCAGGTGCCAGGCCCGACGATGGCGATGATCAAAAGCGCCAGCAGGATCGCCGGAAAGGCCAGAAGCACGTCCATCGTTCGCATGATGACGCCATCCCAACGCTTGCCGGACCAGGCGGCGGTCAGGCCAAGCACCGTGCCGATCAGGGTCGCAGCAGCAACCGAGAAGAAGGCGACGATGAAGGACTCGCCAATACCCTTCATCAATCGGCTCGCAACATCGCGACCGAAAAGATCGGTGCCCATCCAGTAGGTGAGGCTTGGCGCATGCAGCCGGTCGATGCGGTTCTGCATCAGGGGATCATGCGGGGTCACACCGAGCGTTCCGAGAACGGCAAGCACGACATAGGCGAGGACGATGATGCCGCCGATCCGGCCGCTCGTATGTCCGAAAATAGCCTTGACGATCCGCATCAGCCTTCTCCCAGGCGAACGCGCGGATCTAGCGCGACATAAGCGAGATCGACAAGCAGATTTACGATCATGAAATTGAAGGCGATGAACAGAACGCTGCCCTGCACCAGCGCATAGTCGCGCTGCAGGATGGCGTCGAGCACCATGCGCCCGAGCCCGGGCAGGGCATAGATCTGCTCGACCAGCACGGCGCCGCCGAGCAGATAGCCGAATTCGACGCCGCTCAGGGTCACCACCGGGATCAGTGCGTTCGGCAAAGCATGCCGCCAGATGACGCCACGCGCCGGAACGCCACGGCTGCGGGCGGTGCGGACATAATCGTCGCTCAGGACATCGAGCATGGCGGAGCGCACGACGCGCGTCACGGAAGCGGCAAAGGCGAAGCCCAAGGTTATGGCCGGCAGGATCATCTGACCGAGATTTTCAAGCGGGTTCTGCCAGATCGGCGTGAAGGCGCCCATGGTCGGCAACACCCCGAAGCCGGCGGACAGAGCATAGATCAGCAGCAGGCCGAGAACGAAATTCGGCGTCGACTGTCCGATCATAGCGACGATGCGCACGGCAAGATCGGAAGGTTTTTCATTGCGCGTGGCAGCAAAGACACCGGCCGGCAGGCCTATCGCAAGCGCAATCACCATCGAAAGCAAGGCAAGCTCGAGCGTCAACGGGAAGCGCTCCAGGATCATGTCGAGGACTGGCTTGCCGTAAGTGACTGAAATGCCGAGATTGCCCTGAAACACCCCGAGCAACCAGTGCCAGTACTGGATGGGCCATGACTGGTCGATACCGAAATAGGCGGCAAGGGCCTGCCGCTGCTCCGGCGTCAGCAGGCCTGCATTCGTTCCGAGCATCGCCGTGATCGCATCGCCCGGCACCAGCCGGATGGCGACGAAGACGAAGATGGACACGCCCAACATGATTAGCGGGAATGTCATCAGCCGACGCGTCAGATATGACATTGCAATTCCTCTAGAGCAATTCCAGCAGACAAGCGAAGCCGCTTTGCTGAGGGAACGGCATGAAAACAAGGAGATAGGGCATTGCCGTCGCTCGATTTGAAACGGAAATGCCCCAACTCTCGGTCGCCTTTACTTGATCGAGACCTTGCTCAGGCCGAATAGCGAACCGGTCGGCGTCGGAACGAAGCCTTCGACGTTCTTCTGCTCGGCCGTATAGCCATAGGCCGTGTAGAGCCAGATCCAGGGCGAGACTTCGGCGATATGCTTTTCGAATTCGGCGAAGATTTCCTTGCGCTTGGCGGGATCGGTTTCCGCGCGGCCCTTCTGCATCAGGCTGTCGAGCGTATCGTCGATGTAGTTGGCGACCTTCTGCAGGTTTCCGGTCTTCGTCCAGTAGCGGTTATACATCGAATAGGGGTCGGCACTGCCGCCGTTGAGCGCAACAGCCATGTCGAAATTACCCTTGAGCCAGGTGTCGACGTAGACGTTCAGTTCCATCACCTTGATGTCGAGCTTGATGCCGATTTCGGCGAGCTGCGACTGGATGACCTGCGCTTCGGCCGTGGCCGTCGGCGGCTCGCCGGTTGCAGCGATGACCGTTGCAGAGAAGCCGTTGGCAAGACCGGCATCGGCCATCAGCTTCTTCGCCTTGGCGACGTCGCGCGTGTAGCAGAAGAGCTTGCTGGGATCGGTGGCATAAAGCGGCATTGTCAGAGGCCCGGTCACCTTGCCCTCGCCGAGCGCCGCCGTATCCATCACGTCCTTGCGGTCGATGGCGCAGGAAATCGCCTGGCGCACAGCCAGCTGGTCCATCGGCTTGCGCGAAGGATTGAGCTGCAGAACGTTGTAGGATAGTACCGGCGTGCGGGTCAGCTGCAGCTTCGGCTCTTTCGGCACCAAGGTCGCGACGAGCGGGTCGTTCAACAAGGCAAAATCGGTCTGGCCGGTACGCAGCGATGCGAGGATCGCAGTTTCATCGGGCAATACGCTGATGTTGATGCCATCGACGCCGACGGTGCCGCCGGCCCAATCCTTGTTGGCGCTCAGGACTTCCTTGGAATTCGGAACCCAGCTGTCGAGCTTGAAGGGGCCGGAGCCGATCGCCTTCGTGCCGATGGTGCCGGCGGTAATCTCGCTTGCCGGAACGACAGCGGCATTGAGGCTGGTCATGGCAGTCAGAAGCGGAACATCGGGCTGCGACAGGTTGAAGACCACGGTCGTGGCATCAGGCGTGTCGATGCTGGCGATCGACAGGAAGTTGGCGCGGGCGACAGCGCCGGTCGCCTGATCGAGAATGCGCGTGAAGGAAGCCTTCACGTCGGCCGATGTGACAGGCGCGCCGTTCTGGAACTTGGCCTTGCCATTGAGCTTGAACGTCAGCTGCTTGCCATCGGCCGAAAACTGCCAGCTCTCGGCGACACCGGGCACGATCTGCAGATTGCCGTCGAGGCGAACGAGCGGCTCGTAAATCAATTCCAGCAAGCGGATGGAAGAGAAGGCGGTCTGCTTGTGCGGATCAAGCCCGGTCGCGTCCTGCGACCACGCCATGCGCAGCGTTGCCGCCTGCGCGGGCATTGCGACGGCAGCCATGCCGACGCCGGCTGCCAGCACCACTCCCGAAATCAGTTTCCTTGCAAAATACCCCTTCATTCTCATCCCTCCGATTCTTAAATGTCCCCGGCCGATTTTGGCCAATTGATTGCCGTCGCAGCAAACCGCGACGTCTGTTAAGCACTCTTCGCGTTGATGGCCTTGCGCAGGAATCCATCAGCGTTTTGCAATGCCACGCGGGCTTCTTCAATGCCCATTCCGGTGATTTCCATGAGAATGGCGAGCTTGACGTCATTTCCGGTCAAGTCGAGGACGCGGCGGGCTTCCTGCTGCGAGCAACCCGTCGCCTGCATGACGATGCGCGAGGCGCGTGCCACCAGCTTTTTGTTGCTGGCGCTGACATCAACCATCAGATTCTGATAGCTCTTGCCGATGCGGATCATGCTGGCCGTCGTTAGCATATTGAGGATGAGCTTCTGTGCCGTGCCCGATTTCAACCGGGTCGATCCCGTCAGAATTTCCGGGCCGACGACCGGCGAGATCGCCAGATCAGCAATACCGGCGATAATCGAATTGGGATTGCAGGACAACGCGACCGTGAAAGCACCGAGGCTCTTGGCATAGTTCAAGGCGCCGATGACATAGGGGGTGCGACCGCTGACCGCGATGCCGACAACGACGTCGTCCTTCGTCAGTTTGACGTCCTCCAGAGCCTGGCGGCCCTGCTCCGGATCGTCTTCCGCACCTTCGATCGAACGGCGCAGCGCATCGGGACCGCCGGCGATCAGGCCGATCACCATATTCGACGGCACGCTGAAGGTCGGCGGGCACTCGGACGCATCGAGAACACCAAGTCGACCACTGGTGCCGGCACCGATGTAAATCAGCCGGCCGCCCTTCTGGAAGGCCGCGACGATCTGGTTGACAGCGGCAGCGATGGCCGGAATGACCTTTTCGACGGCAACGGGAACCGTCTGATCCTCATAATTGATCTCACGCAGAAGATCCAAGGTCGGCAGCAGATCGATATGCATCGTATTCGGATTGCGGCCCTCGGAAACCAACTGCTCCAGTTCGGATATCAACTTCTGCTCTGTCATGGGCCTGCTCGCGAAAATGCGCTTCGATATCAATAGATCAGGGATGACAAGTCCGACCGATGAGGCGCCGGGCCTGCCGTTGCAAAGTTCGGTTCTCAACAAAACGGACGGCTGACATCAGCCAAAGTGCGACCGGCCTCTTCGGCTTCGCTCCGCACCCATTCCCTGTTTACCTTCGTTAATACTATGTCCGTTTATTCCAACAGTCAATCTAATATGGAATAATATATTCCAATATAGGCGCACGGAAGAGCCGCGCGCTTTTCCATCGCTCAATGCTGGCAAACCGTCCTTCTGGCGAGGATGATTGCACCCGACACGGCGTCGCCGTCGATTGGTTTGAGGCTGCGTCGCACATCCGGCGCAAGCCATGGCTCGAGCGGACTGGCAAGGCCGCCAAGCAGGCAGACACGCGGCGATCCCTTCTCGAAAAGGGTCCGGATCAACGTGTCGATATGTCCTGCAGCACCCTGGACGATACGCCGCGCCACGGCATCGCCCTGATCCGCATGGCGCAGCACCATGGGCGCGAACGTCGCATAGTCCGTCGCCGATGCGCGATCCATCCAGGCGACGGCCTCCATCGGATCATTCTGAAAACGCTGCAGGATCTCGCTCAGCAACGCCGTCTTTTTCTCGCGACCGTCATGGGCGCGCAGCGCAAGCTGCACCGCCTTTAGTCCGAGATAGGCACCGCTCCCCTCGTCGGAGATCGGGAAGCCGTAGCCCCCGACCCGCAATTGCCGCCCCTCGACAAGACCGAGGCCTATGGATCCGGTCCCCGCAATGACGATTGCCCCGTCGCGGCCGGAATGAGCCCCAAGGCAGGCCCCCTCCCCGTCGCTGACGAAGGCGATGCTGGCGAAGGGATGTTCTATGGCCTTGAGGGCAGCCAGGGCTCCCTTTCGGCCTATGCCCGCCAAACCGATACCTGCATGAATGCGGCCGATATCGGCGGCGGCCAAACCTGCCTCTTCGATTGCTGCGTCGAATGCTCTGCTGATGGAGGCCCAGGCCTCATCTATGCCAAGCCGCGTCGTCGCCGGTCCGGAGAGCCCCTGCCCCAACACGGTGCCGGCGGCATCCTCGATGCGGGCACGGCAGCCGGTGCCTCCACCATCGACACCCAGAAAATAAGGGGTGCTGCTTGCCTTGCCGCTCATGACGTCAGCCGTTCGATATCGGCGCCGCAGAGGCGAAGCTTACGATCGAGCTGCTCATAGCCCCGATCAAGGTGATAGACGCGATTGACGATGGTTTCGCCTTGCGAAACAAGCGCGGCCAGCACCAGAGAGACCGAGGCACGGAGGTCCGTCGCCATCACCTGCGCTCCTTTGAGGGGAGCGCCGCCCCGCACCAGCGCCGTCGTGCCCTGCAGCGTTATGTTGGCGCCAAGCCGTATCAGCTCCGGCACATGCATGAAGCGATTTTCAAAGACCGTCTCACGGATCAGCGACGCACCCTCGGCGCAGCAGGCGAGCGCCATGAATTGCGCCTGCAGATCGGTCGGGAAGCCCGGATAGGGTTCTGTGGTGAGATCGGCGCCTTTGAGCGGCCCTTCTCTTGAAACGACGAGGCCACGATCGCTCGGCCATACGCTGACGCCCATGGCTTCCAGCGCCTGCACAACCGAGGCAAGGTTTTCCAGGCGTGCATGGATGAGTTCGAGCTGGCCGCCGGTAATGGCAGCGGCAACCGCATAGGTGCCGGCTTCGATACGGTCGGGAATGCCATGATGTTTCGCCGGCCGCCAGCTGGTATCGCCGTCGATCAGGATGCGATGCGTTCCCGCCCCTTCGATGCGTGCCCCCATCGCACTCAGGCACGCGGCAAGGTCTGCGACTTCAGGCTCGCGGGCGGCGTTCAAAATCTCCGTTTCGCCCTTTGCGGCACAAGCCGCCATCATGACCGTCTCGGTCGCACCGACAGAGGGAGAACTCAGCACGATGCGCGCTCCCTTCAGCCCGTTTGGAGCGGAGGCGACAATCAGCCCGCTTTCGATAGCGATATCGGCGCCGAGAGTGGCAAGCGCCTTGATATGCATGTCTACCGGACGGGCGCCGATAGCGCAGCCCCCCGGCAGAGATACGCGGGCGTGACCAAACCGGGCAAGCAGCGGTGCCAGCACCAGAACCGTCGCCCGCATACGCCTCACCGTATCATAGGAGGTTTCCTTGGAGACGATGGCGCTCGGATCGATCGTTGTGCCTTGCGCCGTTCGGGTGATCCGCGCGCCATGAAGCGCGATGACGCCGAGCATGTTCTCGACATCGCTCACCAAGGGCAGGTTGGTGAGCTCCAGCGAATGCGGGCTCAAAAGCGCGGCCGCGATCTGCGGCAGAGCTGCATTCTTGGCGCCGGAAATCGTCACGGCTCCTTGCAACCTTTTGCCGCCGGAGATGCGAAGTCTATCCATGATCAGAAACCCGTTGAGGCGAGATGCGCGGTAGCGGAATTTCCGCCATCCTCTTCCCATTGGAGACTATTCGATCATTCCATCCTGTCAATTATCATTGGAATTTTTTATTCCAATTCTCTGTGCTAGTCTCTCATCGCTTGAAGCACGGTTGCCGTGTCTTGCCCGAATGCTATTTTGAATACGCTGGTGATGATATGTGAACCGCCTCGATTGATCGAGGGGACCTCAAAAGGACCAAATGTCTATCCTGAAGAAAATCAGCGCGCAGCTTGAAACCATGGCGCCCGCCGACCGCCAGATCGGGCAGTTCATCGTCGAGAACCCTGACCAGATGCTGCGACTTTCATCGGCAGCACTCGCGGTCGAGACCGGGCGCAGCCAGTCGAGCGTCGTCAAGTTCAGCCAGAAGCTCGGCTATGCCGGCTATCAGGAACTCAAGCTCGCCGTCAGCGAAGCGAAGGCCCAGGAATGGCCCACGCCGGCCGGCATGATTCACGGCACGATCGAAGTCGGTGACGGCTATCTGACCATTCTGCAGAAGCTACTGAGCAGCAAGCTGCAAGCCATGCAGCAAACGATTTCGGTCAACAATGAAGGCGATATCGACAAGACACTGGAGGCCCTTCATGACGCCAGGCGCATTCATCTCGCCGGCGTCGGTGCCTCCTCGCTGGTCGCCCGCGACTTTTCCTACAAACTGATGAAGCTCGGCCGCAATGTCCTGCATGACAGCGATAGTCATGTTCAGATGGCAAACGCATCGACGCTCGGACCGGATGACCTGCTCTTTGCTCTTTCCTATTCCGGCGCCAGCATTGAAACGTTGCGGATCGCGGAGCTGGCCAGCCAGCGCAAGGCGACCGTCATAGCCGTGACCGGTCTGCAGGACAACCCGCTCGCCCGCGTCGCCGACATCTGCCTTCACACCGTCGGCGACGAAGATCGCGTCCGTTCCTCGTCGATCACCGCGCGCGACGCACAGCTGATGCTGACCGACTTGCTGTTCATTCTATTGGTGCAGCGACAGCCCGACGCCAACGACTACGTCCACAATAGCGAGACTGCCGTTTCGGTGCTGAAAGCCAAGCGGCTTTCTTAAAACGCCAAAAGCCAGATGCTGCGCAGTAAACAAGCTGTGACGACGGCGCGCCTGTACGGCACGGATTTCCGCATTTAGCTTGCGAGCCTTTCGCAACGCAATCGGAGACCTGTCATGGACCTTGGCCTCAAGGATAAAGTCGTTCTGATCACCGGCGGCTCGAAGGGCATAGGCTATGCCTGCGCCGAACTCTTCCTGCAGGAAGGCGCACGCGTCGCAATCTGTTCGCGCTCGCAGGCCAATATCGATGCGGCGCTTGCCAAGCTTCCCGGCGCCCGTGGCTATGCCGCCGACCTGATATCGGACGAGCAGGCGCATGCGGTCGTGGACAAGGTCGAAGCGGACGTCGGCCCGATCGACATCCTCGTCAACAGTGCCGGTGCCGCAGCACGCACGCCGGTCGACGATCTGACGCCGGCCATCTGGCGCGCTGCGATGGATGCGAAGTATTTCTCCTACATCAACGTGATCGACCCCCTCATCAAACGCATGGGGGCTCGCGGCTCTGGCGCGGTGATCAACATTATCGGCAATGGCGGCAAGATCGCCTCGCCCGTACATCTCGCCGGCGGGTCAGCGAATGCCGCTCTGATGCTCGCGAGCGTCGGGCTTGCCAACGCCTATGCCAGCCGCGGCGTGCGCGTTGTCGGCCTGAACCCGGGCATGACCGAGACGGATCGCGTTGCCGAAGGCTTGAAGGCGGCGGCAAAGCTTGCCGGCTCGACAGAGAAGGAAGCGCTGGCCGACGCCCTGAAGCGCATCCCGATCGGCCGCATGGCCAGCCCCATCGACATCGCCAATGTTGTCGCCTTCCTGAGTTCGGAAAAGGCAGGCTACGTCACTGGAGTGGTGATCAGCATGGATGGTGCACAAGTGCCCGTCGTCGTCTGAGGTCGAGATCGGCGGCGTTAAGCCGCCGATCTCCAATCCAGTCCGATATCAAGCGTCGGCGCGCTATGCGTCACCCAGCCGGCGGATATGAGATCGACGCCGGCGCCGGCGATCGCGACGGCAGTCTCCGGAGTGATGCGACCCGACGCTTCGGTGATCGCGCGACCGCCAACGATATCCACCGCCTCGCGCAGTTGGGATGGGGTCATATTGTCGAGCAATACGGCATCGACGCCTTCGCGCATCGCTTCGCGAAGCTGCTCCAGCGTATCCACCTCGACTTCGATCTTGACCATATGCCCGACGCCCGACTTGGCACGCAGGATTGCTTCAGCAATACCACCCGCAATGGCGACATGATTGTCCTTGATCAGAACCGCGTCATAGAGCGCGAAGCGATGGTTCATGCCCCCTCCGGCCCGGACTGCATATTTTTCCAGAGCCCTCAGACCCGGCGTTGTCTTGCGGGTGCAAACGATCGATGCCTTCGTGCCGGCGATTGCTTCAACGATGCCGCCGGTCACGGATGCGATGCCGGAGAGGTGGCCGAGGAAGTTCAATGCGGTGCGTTCGGCGGTCAGCAGGCCACGCGAAGGGCCTTCGATCGTTGCGATGACATCGCCAGGCTTGACCTTCGTCCCGTCAGGCAAATGACGAGTCATCACGATGCTGGGGTCGACAAGTTGGAAAGCAAGCTCGGATGCATCGAGGCCGGCGACCACACCCGGCTGGCGTGTCACCATAGCCACACGGGACCGATGCGCAGCCGGAATAACCGCCGTGGTCGTGACGTCGCCGGCCAGGCCGAGATCTTCCACCAGCGCATTGCGCACCAGCGGTTCGACGATAAGGCGCGGGAGGGGAGCGAGGGTCATGTCAGGCACTCCTTGCAAGGGAATTGAAGGTCATGGAGGATGCGATGGAGAGCGCATCCGAGAGGCTCATGCAGCGACGCTGCGAATCCGGTAATTTCAAGGGAAAATCCGTGCGGGCATGTGCCCCGCGCGATTCCGTCCGCAGGCTGGCGAAGACGGCAATCAGCAGTGCAACGAGAGCGGGGTCAGCCGCGGGACCATCTCCATCGACCAGCGGCAGCAACGCTGCAATCGCCCCATGGATGGACCCGGCATTGCGCAGCACGCCGAGATGGCTGGAGACGATCGGCCGCACCAAAGACGCGTCAGGCGCGGCAACATTCACCTGCTGTTGCGGAAGCTTGACCCGGTTCGCAACGATGCCGGCGATGTCCCGTCCTGCGCGGATGCCCATAACCGCAGCCTCGAGCAGCGAGTTACTGGCCAATCGGTTGGCTCCATGCAGACCAGTCGATGCAGCCTCGCCAATCACCCACAGGCCACTCACGGAACTGCGGCCTTGCTCATCCGTGGCGACGCCACCCATGTGATAGTGAACGGCCGGACGCACGGGAATGAGATTTTGCGATGGATCGACACCGGCTTCGCGGCAAAGTGCATCGATGACGGGAAACCGCCTGGTGAAACTGTCGCCGAGCGCCTGACGGGCGTCGAGATAGACCCGGCCGCCCCGCGCGATTTCGGCACTGATGGCGCGTGCCACGACATCGCGCGGCGCAAGTTCTGCCCCTTCGACGCCTGCCATGAAACGCTCGCTTCTTTCGTTCAGAAGCGTGGCGCCTTCGCCGCGAACGGCCTCGCTGACAAGCGCCAATGGCCACCGCCTGCTGTCGAGCGCCGTCGGGTGGAATTGCACAAACTCCATGTCGGCCACAAGCGCACCCGCGCGAGCAGCAAGCGCGATACCCTGCCCGAAATTGCCGGCCGGATTGGTCGTCGCATCATAAAGGCCGCCTACTCCGCCCGTGGCGAGCACGACGCGAGAGGATGGCAGTATGACTATCCCCTTATCGGTCGCGCACAACAGCCCCGCGATGCGCTCGCCATCGAGCAACAGACGTCGTGCCTCATAGCCTTCGAGGATCGTGATCGATGGTGTGCGAACCGCCGCATCCACGAGCGCGCGAACAATGGCCGCTCCCGAACCGTCTCCCTTGGCATGCACGATGCGGCGCAAAGAGTGAGCCGCTTCAAGCCCCAAAGACAATTCCCCTTCGCTGTCGCGATCGAATGCAACGCCCGCCCGCTCCAGTGCGGCGATGGCAGCCGGCGCTTCCGCGAGGATTCTCGCCGCCACTTTCGCATCACAGAGACCGTCGCCGGCGGCGAGCGTATCTGCCAGATGCAGCGCGGCACTATCATCCTTGCCGATGCTGGCGGCGATGCCGCCCTGTGCCCAGGCGCTTGAGGTTTCTCCGCCAAGCGCAGCGCGCGTCACGATCACGGTCGGTTCGGGCGCGAGCGTCAAGGCCGCCATCAATCCGGCAAGGCCACTGCCAACAATGACGACGCGGTCTCTCAATCCTTCGAGAATCTCGCTCATATCGCCAGCATCCTTTCCACGGCACGGCGCGCGTCTGCTGCGATTGCCGGGTCGACCGTCACCTCATGCCGCCCTTCTTCCAGAGCCTTGCGGATGTTGCCGAGCGTGATGCGCTTCATATGGGGGCAAAGATTGCATGGCCGGACAAATTCCACATCCGGGTGATGAACGGCAACGTTGTCGCTCATGGAGCATTCGGTCAGAAGCACGACACGCGACGGGCGCTTCTTGCCGACATA
>NZ_JAELTU010000520.1 GCF_016429015.1 Rhizobium sp. ASV20 | reverse complement strand
AGCTCAGATGGCGACAGTAGAAGGCTTGCTACCTGCCGATCATTGTGAATCGCCACGCCAAAAGCACAATAACAGGCACCAAACCTGAGCTGGAGCACTGTAATAATAGTATTCAGGTCGGTCGCTTTCCCCTGCGCTCTTATTACGTAAATAACAGTTTTTCACCACACCATCTCCGCAGCTGCAACCTTTTCCCCCTAGTTACCCATCAAAAGTACCCAAGCCAGCAAACCCTCGCCAGAGGGGGGCGTACATATATAATGCCGTCTCAAGGGTCCAATACGAGTATGTCGAGCCCGCAGGCTTCGAGCGCGTGTCAAAAGTCCGACGAGTGAGGAGCACACCAAAGTTAGAAGCAGCTTACTACTTCAAAGTACATCTGCTCTAAGCTAATTGATATTAGCCTGCAAGCCGCAATGTACGTCACGTGTAAGCTTCCGTTAGAGTGTACGAGTA
>NZ_JAELTU010000519.1 GCF_016429015.1 Rhizobium sp. ASV20 | reverse complement strand
CCTTTCATCTTGTCTAGAATAGGTTGCGAGAAAAATACCACTACGAAGACAATATGAAAGAAAGAGAGATTTAAAGACAACCCGCGGCTGTAGGGCCGAAAGACGAGCGGTCGTTCTTCAGACGGCGGCGCGGTCTCCCCATTCGACCACCACTGGACGGACTCTTGGGCCGCTAAAACTAGACACCCAGCCAGTAATGTATAAATCGTCCTTTTGAAGTGGCCTTTGTTTGCTGATATTAAAGCCAGTGCCATTTGCAAGACCGTGAAAGTGCGACAGATACGCAGCGGACCTTCTGCAGCTAGCAAGTGTTTGACGATGGTAGGATGCGAAACTCTGATCGCTGAAGTGCTGTAATCCACGTAGTCGATAAGTCGGATGGAATCAGTAAAATAGACAAGCCATATAAGGTGTCCTGCCGCAATACATGGTATAGCGAGCGCTGCGAGAAAATCA
>NZ_JAELTU010000518.1 GCF_016429015.1 Rhizobium sp. ASV20 | reverse complement strand
ATTCTGGATTTTGATATGTTCATCGCGGTTCAGGGTCTCGCTGGCCTGACGCTGCACATGCGATCGGAAATCAAGTGCGTAAAAGTTGATAATGACTAGGAGGAGAGAGACGCCGACAAAGACGCGGAGGAAGCGATATGTCCGGCTCGACATGAACGACGGAGCATCATTCAGCCACGCGGGCTTTTGCATTGAGGAAATCATGATTCGAGTTTGCCTTCGCAGCTGTTCCGAGTGCTCAGGGAGCCAAACTGATCCCAGGCGGCAGGCGCTGTGAGTGGTTGGGCGTGGGTTCAGGCAAAGCGAGAGTATGGACGATATATCGTTAAAAGAGTGACATTATTTACAAGACAAAACAGAAGGCGGTTAATAGAAAGAAGGCAAAACCGCGAGCCAATGAAAAGAAGAGGCGCCGTCATTTACTCTTGTATGTATGTGACATGCGCTCGTACAACC
>NZ_JAELTU010000517.1 GCF_016429015.1 Rhizobium sp. ASV20 | reverse complement strand
AAACTATCTATATACCTCCAACAAGCCTCAAACCAACACCTCTAACCTAACCCTTAGCCTTACGACAGTGGCATGTTCCTCTGCAAATCCCCCAAAATCATGCAAGCCGTCTTTACCAACCCCCAAGCTACCTCGCCTCCAGCGCCGCAGCCACAATCCCCTCTCCACTCAACATCGGGCTGGAAAACTCACGCCGTTTCCGTGCCCTGCCGGCATATGCCGTGCTTCTCAGCGAGGGGCGGCCGGGCATGGCTTCGCTGCTGGCCAACATGACGCGCCTCTCGCGACACGGTGCCGCCTATCTGCGCGACTCGCCACATTTTGAGATTCTGCGGTTCGAGTATGACTTATTGGAGGAAGTCTTTATTTGCGTCTTGTTCAGGGCAAAGAGCGCCGAGTTGAACAATGAGCTTGTGCAAAAGATCAACGAGACAAGGCAGATGTACGTTAGTGTGA
>NZ_JAELTU010000516.1 GCF_016429015.1 Rhizobium sp. ASV20 | reverse complement strand
GAGCTAATTAGCCCAGCACACCATGGTCCGCGTTAGCACATGCTCATGTCAGCCGCGCCATCGTCATTGTACAGCCTAGATGGTTGCATCCTAGCCAGATGGGTGGTGCATATCCTGACGTTGGTGTAGCTTTTGTTAAAGGAGCCTTTTCTTTCAGGAGGCATGTCGGCGTAAATCTCATATCAATTAAGTTTGGCAACAAGGAGCTCGAAAGGGCTCGCTTATAGCGAAGCCCTTCGAACCAGGGTTATAATTAAACTGTAACGGACTAGTCGGGCGTTCTTTCGGTCGAGCTCGGGCCGATGGCCGTCCCTTGTAAAAGCGTCAGAACTACTCGAAGTTATTCCAGAGGAAAACTAATGAAGCGGAGAAGCGCAGGACAATGGAGCAATAGCCACATTGGAAAGTACCCTTGGCGGCCATGGTGATAAGAACGGCAATGCCATCTGCATAGGGC
>NZ_JAELTU010000515.1 GCF_016429015.1 Rhizobium sp. ASV20 | reverse complement strand
CGGGATGGGTGGCCAGCATTTCTAAACCCCAGTTTTGCTTCCGAGGTCCGCTCCAGTAGTGTGCCACCAAGGGAAATACTTGATCTAGTATTTGTAGCTTTGTTGGGTCTGCTGCTTTATTGGGCCAGAGATAGGTAGACGCTTGGATAATACCGAGGTTGGTAGTGTGGACCAGGTTGCCTGAGAGATTTTTAGTTAGAATATTTCAGACATCCTGCAAGCAGGGTGGGGAGGGGATTTATGGTCTACCGTACCAAAGTCAAGGTTTCCCGTCCAAAATGAAGAATTATCAGTCTGCTCAACTTGACGATCCCAGGCTGCGATGGCGGCTACCTTTCCAGACTCGGGGTCAAGACCAACAATGAAATGTAGGTTTGGCTTGTACCATCCTTTCAGTATTCGTCTCTCAAAAAATGTAATAAAATCTTGGGGATACTCTTTCCGGTGAGGGTGCATA
>NZ_JAELTU010000514.1 GCF_016429015.1 Rhizobium sp. ASV20 | reverse complement strand
ACACATGATTCTCTCCCTCATGTCACCGTCGGCCGATCCGGCGTCGCAGCAACAGCACCCATTCCACGGAACATATAGCGACGCAACCGACCAGTCACACCCGCAGCAGGGCGGCCACTTCTCCGCGACGCTCACTTTCCCTCGCTCCGCTTCTGTCCTAGGCTACTGTCTCCTCCCGCTCGTCATCACCAGCGTGTTTGGCATCGTTATGCCCATGGACACGCCACTCGGCATCATTCTTACCAGCCTCGCCATTGTCTGGAGTACCTACAGCGCCAGCGGCATGTTTTGCGCCGTCGGCCGCATGAAGGGAATGAGGGGTCTGGTCGCGTATCCCCTGGCGCTGTTCTATGTAGGCTTTGGCATCATGGGTATATTCAGCAGCAGAGGTAGCAGCTCGTTGGCCAATGCTGCTTCGAAATTGACAACTTAGCTTGTCTGCTGGGAACGTGCTATGA
>NZ_JAELTU010000513.1 GCF_016429015.1 Rhizobium sp. ASV20 | reverse complement strand
ATTTCATACTCAACACCCTACAGTTGAGCCACCGCGGCTTTAAGCAGAGTAAGATCACTTACTAAACCAGCGATTTCCGCACTGCCTCGTGCAGCTCCTACGATGCTGTGTATACCCCCGATACGTGTGCCAAGTGTTCTGCGCACTCGCGGCTACACCATGGCGGGTGCACGCAGCGCTTCAGCTGTTAGCGGACGGCGAAATGGATATTGTTTTCCTACGCAACGAGACATATGGCATGATGTCTCTGTTTCCTATCATATTTGGCTTCCGCAACGCACGTGTAATGCTCGGCGCTTAACATCGTAAACACTGCCAATATCGTTGAGTTATATAATCTGGCTAGATTCTAGCTTCAGAATAATTCTTAGTCTGTAGAAATAATCAAAGATTACGATAAGAAGGATAGTGCCATAGACTCGAGCCCCCGTCGGGCCGAGTTTTTAAGATCCTAGTAC
>NZ_JAELTU010000512.1 GCF_016429015.1 Rhizobium sp. ASV20 | reverse complement strand
ATTGAAAACTTACAAGAAACTGCTCCGAAATGTCCGACACTCCTTCCAATGGTGGAGGCAGCGCCTCGGACTTTGACCTCGTCAAAATGGAGACGATATTGGCTTCGTCGTCGACAGCAGCTCGCATAGCGGAGCTACAGGCTCTGGAAGAGTCAATTGTACAGAAGGGTATGCCATGGTAGTCGTATAATACGAATATCTCATCTGGTGCGGAGCTAACATGCTTTCAACAGCGTTCCCTCAAAGTGCGTCCGACTCGTTTCTCCAAGCCCTCTTTGGCACGCTACCATTATACCAGGATCGTGAGTCAAGGCTTGCTGTGCAAAAATGCCTTGTTGCAATAATCTCAAGCGATTTGGAGCCAAACGCACTACGTTGTCTCGTCGAAACTTTGAAGCGCGAGAGCCACAAGCCGGCAATAGCCGTGTCCACTGCCTTTGTTTTGGTGGAATGGAGCAG
>NZ_JAELTU010000052.1 GCF_016429015.1 Rhizobium sp. ASV20 | reverse complement strand
GAGATCGATGCTCGTTTCACCACATCGGGAAGCGAAGTTCTGCGCCGGTTGGATTTTGCCCAGATGTCGGCAGCAGAGATCGCCGTTGCCAAGAAGGAGCTCGCCAAGCTGCAATTGCCGCTGGACCGCGTGCGGACGCGCCGCTTCACGCCGTCGCATGCTTCAGTCAGGGTCGATCCACGTGCGACGATGCGGTCTGCCTTGCGCACCGGCGGCGCTTTGATCCTGCCGCGCTTTCGCCAACCGAAGGAGATACAACCGCCGCTCGTGGTGCTTGCCGATATCTCGGGTTCTATGAGCCAATACACGCGCATTTTTCTGCATTTTCTGCACGTACTAACCGAACGGCGCCGTCGTGTGCATACGTTTCTGTTCGGCACGAGGCTGACCAATGTCACGAGAGCCATGCGGCACAAGGACCCGGACCAGGCGCTTGACGAATGCGCAGTAGCGGTGCGTGACTGGTCAGGAGGAACGCGGATTGGCGAGACGCTGAAGGAATTCAACCGGCTATGGGCGCGCCGCGTGCTCGGGCAGGGCGCGATCGTGCTTTTGATCACCGACGGGCTGGAGCGCGAGGGAGTGGAACTGCTTGCCGAAGAGATGGATCGCCTGCATCGCTCCTGTCGGCGGCTGATCTGGCTCAATCCGCTGCTGCGCTTCGAAGGCTTCGAGGCGCGGGCTCGCGGTGTAAAAGCGATGTTGCCGCATGTTGACGAATTCCGTCCGGTTCACAATCTATTATCCCTGGCCGATCTCGTATCGGCTCTCACCGCCGGCCGCGCGGGCGCTTATGATCCGCGCCGGTTTCTCGGCAAGTCATGAGGCTCCGATGTCAGATATATCCGAAAGTCTGGATCCGCTCGTCATTGCGGAGGAATGGGTGTCCGCAGGCCGCAGCGTCGCCATGGCGACGGTCGTCGATACCTGGGGCTCGGCGCCGCGCCCTTCGGGCAGCCATCTGGTGATCGACGGCGAAGGTAATTTCCACGGTTCGGTTTCAGGCGGTTGCGTTGAGGGGGCGGTGATTACAGAGGCGCTCGACGTTATCGAAACCGGCAAGTCGCGCATGCTGGAATTCGGCGTTGCCGATGAGACGGCATGGCGTGTCGGCCTTTCCTGTGGCGGCCGCATCCGCGTCTATGTGGAAAGGCTTGCCTGATGGATCGTCAGATACTGGCGCGGCTGAACGACATGCGCCGCAAGCGGCAGGCCGCGATCCTTGTGACGGATCTCGACGGCGGCCCGGACAGGCTGGTTGTCGAGGGTGACAGGCTCGACGGAGCTCTCGCGGACGCGGCGGCCTCGGCATTCCGTTCCGGCAAATCGTCGGCGGTAGAGATCGATGGACAGAGCCTGTTCCTGAATGTGCACCTGCCGCCGCCGCGCATCGTCGTTATCGGCGCTGTCCATATCAGCCAGGTCTTGGCTCGCATGGCAGCACTTGCGGGCTTCGACATCACCATCATCGATCCGCGCACGGCCTTTGCGACGCCGGAACGCTTCGAAGGCATTGATCTTATTGCAGACTGGCCTGCGGATGCGCTGAAGGAGCGCCCGCTCGACGGTTACATGGCACTGGTCGCCGTTACCCATGATCCGAAGATCGACGATGAGCCGATCGTACAGGCGCTGAGGACTGGCTGTTTCTATGTCGGCGCCCTCGGCAGCCGCAAGACGCATGCCGGGCGCATGGAGCGCTTGCGGCGGGAAGGATTGACGGACGCGGACCTTGCACGCATCCACGCGCCCATCGGTCTTGCCATCGGCGCCGCCAGCCCCGCAGAAATTGCTGTCGCCATCCTGGCTGAGATCATCGCTTCGCTGCGTGGGCGCGATGTGTCGGTGCCGAAAGGTGACTGGCCATGATTTTTGGAGAGTTTCCGACAACGGAGGCCGAAGGTGCGGTTCTCGCGCATTCCCTCCGGTTGTCCGACGGCAGCTTCGCCAAGGGGCACAAGCTTGATCGGGAAGATATCGAACGTCTGGCAACTGTCGGCATAGAGCGGGTCATTGCTGCTCGTATCGAGCCGGGCGATCTGATGGAGGACGAGGCCGCCGAACTGCTGGCGCGAACCATTGCTCCCGATCACCTGACTTTCTCGGAGGCTGCAACGGGGCGCGTCAACGTTCACAGCGCCGTCGATGGCCTCTTCGTCGCAGATCGAGCGGCTGTCGACAGGCTGAACAGCGTGGATCCTGCGATCACCCTTGCCTGTCTGGCCGATCATGTGCCGGTCCGTTCTGGCGACATGGTTGCCACCTTCAAGATCATTCCGCTGGCTGTCTCGGGGAGCAAGGTGGCGGCAGGCGTCGAGATCCTACGGCGCACCACCGTCTTCGAGGTCAAGCCGTTCCAGCCACATGCGGTGTCGCTCGTGGCGACGGAGCTGCCATCCTTGAAGACAACGGTCATGGATAAGACGGCACGCGTCCTCTCACAGCGGCTGCAAGCGGCAGGCAGCATCCTCCAGCGGGAAGAACGCGTCGCTCATCGGGCGAGAGCGGTCGCAGATGCGATCACTCGTGCACTCAAAGCGCCGGATCGCTTGCCGAAGCTGGTGATCGTTTTCGGCGCGTCTGCCGTCATCGATGCCGACGACGTCATTCCGGCTGCCATCCGGCTTGCCGGGGGCGAGGTTGTGCAGGTGGGAATGCCCGTCGATCCGGGCAATCTGCTGGTGCTCGGAAAAGTAGGCGATGTACATATCGTCGGGGCGCCCGGATGTGCCCGCAGCCCAAAGGAAAACGGTTTTGACTGGGTTCTTGATCGTATATTAGCCGGCGAACAACCGACCTCGCGGGACATTAGCGGCTTGGGCGTGGGAGGATTGCTCATGGAAATTCAATCGCGACCGCGGCCACGCGATATCGCCGCAAAGCTCGCTGCAGCGATCGAGGTTGCTATTGTTCTGTTGGCTGCCGGCAAGGCAAGCCGCATGGGCGAGGGCGGCGCTCACAAGCTTCTGGCCGAGTTCGACGGCATTTCGCTGGTTCGCCGATCGGCGTCGACTGCGATGGCCGGCGGAGCCTCCGCCGTGGTCACCGTGACGGGACATCGCCGGGATGACATCGAGCGAGCACTTGAAGGCCTCGATATCGAGCGGGTGTATAATCCGGATTACGCATCGGGCATGGCGAGCTCCCTGGTTGCAGGTGTCGGCACACGAGCCGCCCAGCAGGCGGACGGTGTGCTTGTCATGCTCGCGGACATGCCTGGCATCACCAGCGACGATCTGAGAACGCTGATAGCGGCATTTCGTAAGGCAAACGGCCAGGCGATCGTGCGGGCGGTGTCGAGCGGCAAGCGCGGCAATCCCGTCATTCTGCCCAGATCCGTGTTGAATGCCGTCATGCGGCTCGAGGGTGATGTCGGCGCCCGCCACATTATCGAAACATCAGGTCTATCGGTAATTGACGTCGATATCGGCGATGCGGCACATCTCGATGTTGATACGCCCGAAGCTGTGGTCGCGGCCGGAGGTGTCCTGAAGGGATAGGGAATGGACAATACAGATATCGAGGAAATGTTTCAGTCTCTCGGGCCCGTGACCATCAAGAGGATGTTCGGCGGCAAGGGCATCTATCATATGGGCCGGATATTGGCGCTGGAAGTAGACGATGAAATTCTACTGAAAGCCGATGACGCCAGTGCTTCCGAATTCGAGTCGGCTGGATCGCGGCGTTGGACCTATGAGGGCAAGAAGGGCAAGCCGATCAATATGCCTTACTGGTCAATTCCGGAGGATGCTTTCGACGACCCGGATGTAATGGCACGCTGGGTAGGGCTCGCCTACGAGGCGGCATTGCGTTCGGACAAATAGGCGGCGCGCAAATGTGCCGAACTTATCGCCAAATAGGACCGCCGGGACTGAGGGATCTTCACCGTAATCTGTGCAGACAGCGATCGCCGAGATGCGTGCTAGGCCCAACGCTCGCAGAAAGCCTCGATGTCGCTTGACTGAAAGTCGGCAAGCCGCGCCATGATGGTTTCGAATGGCCAATCCCACCAGGCCATGGAGACCAGCTTCTCCGCAATGATTCGCGAAAACCGCTCCCGAATGAGTTTGGCGGGGACGCCGCCGACGATCGTATATGGTTCGACGTCCCTGGTGACGACAGCGCCTGCGGCAAGAACGGCACCATCTCCGACCGTTACGCCCGGCAGCACAATAACCCCGTGACCGATCCAGACATCGTTGCCGATGATGGCACGATCCTGCTTGCGCTGGTCGAAAAACGAATGGTCACGCATGGCTTCGGCGGAATAGTACTCCGGGCAATAGGTGAAACGATGCATCGACGGGCGGTCCATTGGGTGATTGGGAGCGCCGATCCTTACTTCCGCGGCGATGGCACAGAATTTTCCGATCATCGCATCGCCGACCATGCAGCGAGGCCCCAGGTAGGAATAATCTCCGAGTTCAGCCGCGTGCAACGAGGTATCCGCCAGGATTTCGCAGCATTTGCCGATGCTCGAATCTCGGATGCTTGCCGATGGGTGGATAACGGTCTCGGCGATTTTGGGGCGGTTTGGTTGTGCGGTCTGGTCCATTGACGGTCTCCAAGTTTCGCACTGCCTAGCCGGGAACGATGAAGCATATGTGACGCCGGGAAACGCATGTTCAGCGGCGCGGCTCGCGGGCGTGCGAAATAGCCATCGAGGGATAATGCCGCGCGACATCGTGCTCACGTAAGAACGTGATCTCGACGATCGGATATGAAAATCATAGAGTTAGAGCATCGTCAGCGAATGGTGTGGATCGCGCTTTGCGTCTCACCGGAAATCTTCGTCGCTAAGATGTGAGATGGTTGCCTTGGCGAATTCAGAAAGCTGCAAGGGCAGGTCTTTGCGGCCGAACCAGCCGAAATCTGAGAGCTTGTCCGGCTCCATCAGGCGAGGCTCGCCGGAGAAGTCCTTGCAGACGTAGATCAGCGAGATCCAATGCTGGCGATCCGCCTCGACGATCACTTCTTCAGTGCAGAGATAGTCGATCTTGCCGATGGAGAGGCCGCTTTCTTCTTCCGCTTCGCGGATGGAAGCGCGGGCGGCTGGCTCCATATGGTCGACCTTGCCGCCGACAATGCTCCAGAAACCGGCTTCCGGCGCCTTGAGGCGCCGATAAAGCAATATCTTTCCGTCCCGCAATATTGCGAGACCCGTTCCTAATCCTGGGAAATCAATGCCTGGCCTGCCCATGCGTACATCCCGAGATGCGCGCCCAAATGGGAGCGATCAGGCCTTGGCGTTGGCAACGATCAGCATGAAAGCCGGGATGTCGTCGCCGAAGCCGACCGGTGTCGGGCTGTCATCATGGTCACGGTAGCGGTTACGGCGCTCGCGATTGTCGTCGTTCGCAGCAGGGAAGGGCCGGTTGTTGTTATTGCGAGAACCGTTGTTGGATCTATTGTTGTTCTCGGATTTGCGCTCGTTTCTCACGCTTTCAGCCTTTGCTGGTGCTGCTTCGATCACTGCGACGCCATTATCTTCGACGTCGATATCAGATTTATGACTCGAGGCACTCCGGCCTCCGCGGCTGCGATCTCGATCGCGGCCCTTGCTCTTCTGGTCCCGGCGGCGGGAAGGACGGTTGTCGTCCGCGCTCTCGTCTGCCGGCGGCAGCGACGACAGGTCGCCGTTGAGCCACTGAACATCTTCGCCGATCAGCTTCTCGATCGCGTCGACGTGCTTGGTATCGCGCTTGGTCACGATCGTAAAGGCGGCGCCGGAGCGTCCGGCGCGGCCGGTGCGGCCAATGCGGTGAACATAATCTTCCGAGTGGATCGGAACGTCAAAATTGAAAACGTGACCGACATCGGGGAGGTCGAGACCGCGTGCCGCGACGTCGGAAGCCACGAGAAGCTGGATCTGGCCGTCACGGAAGTTCTGCAGCATCGTGGTACGCGAGCGCTGATCCATATCGCCATGCAAGGCGCCTACGGAGAAGCCATGGCGTTCCAGCGAACGGAAGAGATCGGCAACATCCTTCTTGCGATTGCAGAAGATGATTGCGTTCTTGAGTTCCGTCTGCTCACGGATGAGATCGCGCAACGTTGCGCGCTTCTCATAATCCTTGCCGTGCGACGCGACAAAACGCTGCGTCACGGTCTTGGCAGTGGATGCCGGCTTGGCGACTTCGACGCGCTCAGGATTCTGCAGGAAGCGATCGGCCAGCTTCTGGATTTCCGTCGGCATGGTCGCCGAGAAGAAAAGCGTCTGGCGCGTGAAAGGAATGAGCTTTGCGATTCGCTCGATATCCGGGATGAAGCCCATATCCAGCATGCGGTCGGCTTCGTCGATAACGAGAATCTCGACACCGCTCATCAGAAGCTTGCCACGCTCGAAATGGTCCAGCAGGCGGCCAGGCGTGCAGATCAGCACATCGGCGCCACGCTCCAGCTTGCGATCCTGCTCTTCGAAGGAGACGCCGCCAATCAAAAGGGCGATGTTAAGACGATGGTTCTTGCCGTACTTCTCGAAGTTCTCGGCGACCTGGGCAGCCAGCTCCCGAGTCGGCTCCAGAATGAGCGTGCGCGGCATACGTGCACGTGCGCGGCCCTTTTCGAGCAGCGTCAGCATCGGCAGCACGAACGATGCCGTCTTGCCGGTTCCCGTCTGGGCGATGCCGCAGATGTCACGGCGCTGAAGCGCAAACGGGATGGCACCGGCCTGGATCGGAGTCGGTGTGGAGTAACCCGCGTCAGTTACCGCGGAAAGGACTTTTTGGCTCAAGCCAAGGTCAGCAAATGTTGTCAAAGGGAAAACTAGTTCCGTCTTGGTTCGGTCGAGGACCATGAATCGACACGCAAGAACGTGCCGGAATGCAGCGCGACATAGAACCAAATACCTGCGAAGTCAAGGAAAGCAGGCGCTTCTATCGGCTTGAAGTTCATTCGTGGCGCAATTTTCAGATTAGTGTCATCTTTGTTGCGACTATGTCACAATTTCGGCAGCTAAATTGCGCCCAATCCGTTGATGTAACTTGCGAGCTTCGTGCCGGCGTTGATGAAATACATCGGGTCGACGGGACGCCCGTTTTCGCGGACTTCATAGTGAAGGTGCGTTCCTGTGGAACGCCCTGTGCTGCCGGCAAGGCCAACCACGCCGCCTTGGTCGACCTTATCGCCGACCTTGACGAGCACCTGTTCCATGTGTCCGTAGCGTGTGGATATGCCGTCCCCATGGTCGATTTCGACCATATTGCCGTAGCCACCCGTCCAGCCGGCCGACACGACCTTGCCGGGAGCCGTGGCCTTGATCTTTTCGCCGGGGCTGAAATGAAAATCGGTGCCGGTATGGAGGGCCAGCGTGCCGAAGAATGGATCCTTGCGGTTGCCGAAAGGACTGGTGACGAGCTTTCCCGGTGCGGGGTTGCGGAAGGGCAAACTCTCAGCAGTGCTTCGCACGGTCTCCAGATGGGTTAGTGCCGTGTCGAGATCGGCCATGGACTGTTCGAACTGATCCACGTTCTCCGGCGCGACATAAGGACCGCCAACGCCATCGGCGTCGTCCTTGCCGGCGGTGCTTGCAATCTCATTCGGAACCTTCACTCCGACATTGTGCATGATCGACTGTATCTCGCCCGCGGTATCAGAGGCGTCGGCAGTAAGGTTGCGGATGCGGCTCAGCTGATCCTGCTCGATATGCTTCAGCGAAAGCGTCACCTTTGAGAAGACACGATCGGCGCGATCGGCGACGGTTTCCGGGGCCGGGACATAGGCGAGGGTGGAGTTGTCCGGATTGACGTCTGCGGGCTTGCCGCCGGAAAGAAGCTTCTCGATCGCTTTCGGTGCCGTCAGCTGCGCGTGCTCATTCTTTCCAGCCGGCGCAGTGGCATCCGCATGAGAGCCCTTGTCCGTAAGTCCTGAATTTTCTGCACGGTCTAAGAGAGCGTTGAGCTTCCCGCCGCGCGAAGAGAGTTGCTGCTGCTGCTCGATGAGTTTGTCGACCTTCTCTTCGACGACCTGCTGATCCAGAAGCTGACGCGAGGTGACACGATCCACCTGGGCACGCAGCGCAGCGATGCGATCCTCGTAGTCGTATTGCATGCGGGCTTGCCGCGCCATCGTTGCGCCGATCAGATCGTCGCGCAGCACCAGATAGGATGTCGCCAGCAGGTAACCGATCGACAGAATGCCGACCAGACACACAGCAAAGGCTGCCATCCAAGGACGCACGGTCATATGACGCACCATGTCGCCACTGGCGACGATGATGGTGTGATGCCGCTGCTGTTTCCCGAAAACCCGGTTTTGAGGCCTTGCTGTCACCGAGACTCTCCCAATCGATGCCTTTTGGCACCCATGGGAATTACACGGTATTATGGTTAACGAATGCTTTCTGTTTCAGTATTAGTTAAAGGAAAAATCCGGTTTTGTTAGTATATCACGCATTGCTTGTGGATGTCAGGGAGCGATAGAAGGAGGGGGTCAAGCCGGCTTCGGCACGGGCTATGTCGTTGAACGGCGCCTTCAGCGAACCGCGAAAGTTTGCGCGAACCAATTCCTGGAATGTGCGGGCCGGATCGCGTTTTTCGCGGGCGCAGAGAAAGCGAAACCACTTGGCGCCGACGGCAACGTGACCCTTTTCGTCATTGTAGATGACATCGAGCACGGCGGCGCTATCCATGTCGCCGGTCTCGCGCATCTTTGCCTGGAGCGCCGGCGTGACGTCCAGTCCTCGCGCCTCAAGGATCAGGGGCACGACGGCAAGGCGGGCGGTGAGGTCGGTGCGGGTTGCATGCGCTGCCTGCCAGAGACCATCATGCGCGGGCAGGTCGCCATAATCGGCGCCGAGTTCGCGGAGACGATCTCGGACCATGCGGAAATGCTTGGCCTCCTCGAAGGCCACCTGCATCCAGCCATCAAAGAAGGAGTTGGGAACCGGCTCGGTTGCGAACCGCGCGACGATGTCGAGCGCGAGGTCGACCGCATTGAGCTCGATATGGGCAATCGCATGCAGCAGTGCGATGCGACCTTTCAGCGTATGGAGCGAACGCTTCTCCATATGCTTCGGCGGCACCAGTTCCGGCCGCTCCGGCCGGCCGGGCCGATCTGCCAGCGGTGGGTCGAGCGGCGAACGCAATGACAGCGTGCGCGCAAACCAGCGCGTCGCAGCCTCCTGCGCAAGGGTGGTCTTGCGATCGAGATCGGTTGAGCGAATGGCGGCGATGGCGCCGCCCCGCAGCGATGTGATCGCATTCGGATTGCCTGCCATGCCGTCAAAGCTCCTTCGCGGCAGTGAGAACTTCCTCGGCGTGTCCGGCGACCTTGACCTTGTCCCAGATCCTGACGATCCGCCCGTCGGCGCCGATCAGGAATGTCGACCGCACCACTCCCATATAGATGCGGCCATACATGCTCTTTTCCCGCCATACGCCGTACGCCATTGCCATCGTCTTTTCCTCATCCGCAGCGAGAGGAATGGAGAGGGCGTGTTTCTTGACGAACTTGTCATGGCTTTTGACGGAGTCGGGCGACACGCCGAGAAGGGCGACGCCTGCCTTGGTGAAATCGGCCGCGAGCGCGGTGAAGGAAATCGATTCCGTGGTGCATGCTGTCGTGTCGTCTTTGGGATAGAAGTAGATAACCAGCGGTTTTCCGGCGAAATCGGCCAGGCGTACGCGTCCGCCGCCGTCGCGCGGAAGATCGAAATCCGCCGCATTGTCGCCAATCTTCAATTCAACAGGAGCAAGTTCCGTCACGGGAAAACCTTTCTTTTGCCGGTTTTTTAGATGACACACAGGGTGAGCCATATATACTGATCGAGTATGGCGTCCACATAGGACGCGGCGTCACCAAAAAAATTGCAGAGAACGAAAGGGACGCACAGGAGTGATCCGAGGCGAAAAGGTAACATTCCGCAAAAAGGATCTCGTGTCACTCGACCATCTGCCTTCCGCTCAGGTCGATGACCCTCTGATCGTGCATGTGCCCGAACGCTCCCGCCGCAATCGCTCCCATGTCTGGCACGTATGCCGTATGACGCTGGTTTTCTTTGCATTTCTCGCCGTCATTCTGGGCGCGGTGATCGTTACTATCGAAACCGGCATCTTCGATCAACCGCTGTCGCAGAAGGCACAGGTCGCCCTCGATAAGGCAATCGGCCCTCGTTACAAGGCAGAGGTCGGTGCAACCGCGGTTCGCTTCACCTCGGGCCTGCGATTGGCGCTTGAGGCGCGTGACGTCAACGTCGTCGATCAGGATAGCGGAAAACATCTGTCAACCATGTCAGTGGTCAATATGGAGCTGGATCCGCTGGCCCTGGTTGAAGGGCGCGTGGAAGTGGCAAGCGTGGCCGCCGAAGGAATAGCC
Source organism: Rhizobium sp. ASV20 (assembly GCF_016429015.1). Taxonomy (GTDB): domain Bacteria; phylum Pseudomonadota; class Alphaproteobacteria; order Rhizobiales; family Rhizobiaceae; genus Rhizobium. The sequence continues at coordinate 32,744 of NZ_JAELTU010000052.1, read as the reverse complement.
CTCGACACCTCGTTGCTGCCGCAAGGCGATCCGGTCGATCTTACCGCTTTGCGCGTGGACGCACTGCCGAAGGCACTGGCCGCGGCCTTTGACAATCTCGATTTTCTTGAGCGATTTGTGCAGCGTGGCGGCGCGAATTCCGTGCATATTTCGGGCTTCTCGGTGAAGTTGGCACGTGCGGAAGCTCCCCCAATCGCACTGGTGGTCGATAACCTTACTTTCGAGCGGGTGGAGCCGAACCAGCTGCATCTTTACGGACAGGTTGCTCTCAACGGATCTGTCGCAACACTGGATATCAAGGCTGAGCAGACGGAAGCCGGCCATAGTTCCTCGCTGATCGCGAAGATCTCCAATCTCGACCTGAAGCCGCTGACGATGGTTTACGATGTGACCGGCACTCCGCGCCAGGGCTTGATGAGCTTTGCGGATCTGACGCTTTCGGCGATCAAGGGGGCGCCCGACGTCAGCCCGAAGCTCGAGACGTCCATCAAGGTCCAATCCGGCGTGCTCTACATGGATCGGGATCCTCAGGATCTGACCGAAGCCGATCTCAATCTCGCTTACAATTTCGATCACCAGACACTCGAGATCGCGCCATCGACAATGCAATTCGTGAAGACGATCGTGCCGTTTTCCGGCGCATTGATCGATCTCGATCGCGTCGATGCCAATGCGGGCAAGGGCTTCGGCATCGATTTCCTGATCAAGAATGGCACGGCTGCCTCCTCGATCTCAGGGGAAAAATCCGTCAGCTTCGATGGTCAGGCGACAGGGCGTTTCTTGGCCGCGACGAAGGAATTTCAGTTCGACAACCTCGGCATATCGACACCCCAGGGTGCGCTATTCGGCTCCTTGCATATGAAGCTTGGGGACAGCTCGCCGGAAATCAGCTTCGGCGGACGTGCGGACAGGCTCGATACGACGGTGGTCAAGCAGCTGTGGCCCTTCTGGATGGCATCGAAGCCGCGAACCTGGGTTGAGGGCAATCTTTTCGGCGGATCGGTGACGAATGCGGTCATATCCGTCTTCATTCCCGCCGGAAGGCTGCGGGAAGCTTCGCAGACGGGAAAGCTGCAGCTTGGTCAGAACGAACTGCATATTGCTTTCGATATCGACGGGACGCGCCTCAATGTGCCCGGCGACATACCGCCACTGCGTGATGCGAAAGCGCATTTCGACCTGACAGGTCCGAATATGGTGGTCAATATCGCCAGTGCGACGTCCTATTTTCCGACGGGACGTACCATATCGCTGAACGACAGCAGCTTTTCGATACCCGCGACATATGACAAGCCCTTGATGGCCGATCTGGATCTCACGATTTCCGGCAGCGGTGACGCCATCGGCGAATTGCTGACCTACAAGCCGGTTCAGGCGCTGCAGCGGACCGAATTCAAGCCCGAGGATTTCAACGGCAAGATCGTTGCCAAGATCGATGCGCGGATCGGCCTTATCAACGACCAGAAGCCGCCACCGCCGGATTGGCAGGCAAAGCTGACGCTCAATGACGTCGACCTGCTGAAGCCGATGAACAATCGCAAGATCACTAATCTGACCGGAGAGATCGATGCCGATCAGCAGTCGGTGGAGCTGCAGGCGCAGGCGCAGATCGACGGTATTCCCGCGCAAATCAACATGGTCGAGCCGACCGACAGCAAATCGACGGTCAAGCGCGGCCGGGTGATCACGGCGACGCTGACCGATGCTCAACGCAATACCGTCTTGCCGGGTCTGCGCGATATGATCGATGGACCCGTCAAGGTGGAGATGACGCGCATCGATGACGATCGCCAAGGCGTCAAGGTCGATCTCGGCAAGGCTGCACTGACTGTTCCGTGGATCGGCTGGTCCAAGGGCAGCGGCATTCCGGCGAGCGCTCAGTTCGAAGCGTCCGGTTCCGACAATCAGATGGTGCTGAAGAACTTCGTGCTGAAGGGCGATGGTTTCGGTGCCGGCGGCGATCTTGTGATCAGCAAGGGAGTTCTGACAACTGCGAGCTTCGACGAGGTGAAGCTTTCCGCGCTCGATGATTTCGGACTGTCGCTGAAGCATAGCAAGGGTGGTAGCTATGATGTCTCCGTATCCGGCAATTCGGCCGATATTCGCCCGATCCTGGCCCGCTTGAAGACATCGTCCTCCGGTGGTCGGCAGGGCTCCGACGATTCGGCGAGCGCAAGTGCGACCGTTCGCGTCGATCTCAATAAGGTTGCCGGATTCAACGATGAATCGATCGGCAATCTCAAGGGTGTCTATTCCATCTCCGGCGGCAAGACGACCGCTGTCGATTTTTCCGGTATTACCCGTAGCGGCGAGGCCTTCGTCACGCAGATGAGCAAGGGCAACAACGGCGTGATCCGCATCACCAGCGGTGACGCAGGTGCGGTGGCGCGTTTCACCGATCTCTACAAGCACCTGAAGGGCGGCCTGCTCAATCTGTCGCTGCGCTCGATCGGGCAGGACGACTGGGACGGTTCGCTGGATATTCGCAACTTTGCCATCATCGACGAAAAGAAGCTGTCGACCATCGTTTCAACGCCAAGCGGCAAGAACGGCAAGAGCCTGAACTCCGCGGTGAAGCAGAATATCGACACGCGGGCGCAAAACTTTGAGCGTGGCTTTGCGCGATTGGTACTGCGCGATGGAACGCTGTCGGTCGAGAACGGCGTCGTGCGTGGCGTGCAGGTGGGCGCAACCTTTCAGGGAACGGTCAAGGACGCCAACGGCAAGATGGACCTGACCGGAACCTTCATGCCCGCTTATGGCCTGAACCGGCTGTTTGCAGAAGTGCCGATCGTGGGCTTCCTTTTGGGCAACGGCAGCGACCGCGGCCTCATCGGCATTACCTTCAGGCTAACAGGCAGCTTCGAGAAGCCGACGATGCAAATCAACCCGCTGTCGATCATCGCGCCAGGCGTATTCAGGTCGATATTCGAGTACTGACGCAAGACGGCCGCAATGGTATGAAACTCGCTTCTCCACAGCTTGGATAGGGTACGCCATCGATGAGAATGTACCTATCTTCCTATCGCCTCGGGCATCATGTGGATCGTCTTTTTGCTCTCGTCGACGAGCCACGCCGCGTCAGCGTTATAGCCAATGCTCTGGATTTCATTCCGGATGAGGCGCGAGAAAGATATGAGGCGACCGTCTATAGCCCTCTGAGTGAACTATCGGAACTTGGCGCAACGCCGGAATATCTCGATCTGAGACGCTACTTCGGAAATCCCAGCGCGCTTGAGCAGGCGTTGAAGCAAGTCGATCTGGTCTGGGTGCTTGGCGGCAATGCCTTCCTTCTCAGGCGCGCGATGAGGCAAAGCGGCTTCGATGATATCATGCGAAAAATGTTGCATGACGATAACATCGTCTATGGAGGTTTCAGCGCCGGTGCAGTCGTTGCAGCGTCCACACTAAGGGGCATCGATTTGATGGATGATCCCGATCAGCTGGCTTCTGGATACGATCCGGCCGTTGTCTGGGATGGGCTCGATCTCGTCGATTTCTCGGTTGTGCCTCACTACCGTTCCAATCACGACGAGGCGGAAGCGGCGGAAAACGCGGTATCATTTTTCGAGGCGAAGGGGCTGCCGTTTCGCGCCATTCGCGACGGCGATGCCGTTCTCGTTGAGGGAAATGTGGTTTCGCTGCTTTCCGATCAGCATGATCGGGAAAGCATGTCCTAAGCGATCAAGGAAAGATTCGCTGATCGCAAAGATTCTTCGAGCGCGCTGCGCGACCAATCAAGGATTGAACTTCTTGAGCCATTCCAGCGTTGCCGGAACCATGTGGCTGTCGATCATCTCAGGTCCGGTGAAGGCGCTGAAAACGTGATCGGTGTCGAAGACGTCGAGCCGTTCCTCTCCGTCGTGATAATCAAGCAGAACCTGCCCGGATGCAGGTTGAGGCGTGACGGTCGTGTCCTTGCTGCCGACGATGACCTGCAGAGGCCCCGGATAGTGTGCGATGGCCGCGATCGTGCTCGTGGTCGGCATCTCCTTATAGAAGGAAGCCTTGAGCGTGGTGTCGGCGCCCCAGGGCAGTTTGGCGGTGATCTCGGTATCCGGCGGACTGGACAATCCTTTTGCGACATTGTCAGCGCCAAGAAGACTGCCGTATGTGTAGAGCGGCGTCACGACCGGCGCCCATAGGGTTACCGACTTCACGTCGGGACGTGCCCTTGCCACATGGGAGCCGACCAAGCCACCCTGGCTCCATCCGAGGATGGATATCCGCGAGCCGTCGACCTTATTGCTTGCCTTGAGCCAGTCGATCGCGGCAATGCCGTCCTTGATCTGGCCGGAGAAGGTGGTGTCGGCCCACTTGCCTTCGCTCTCGCCCGAACCGCGAAAATCTATTCTCAGGCTTGCATAGCCGCTTTCGGCAAAGAGCCGAGCGCTACGAGAAAACACGCCTTCCTTGGTGTCTTTGATCGCCAACTCGTCCCGTGTACCGCCGAACCCATGAAACATGACGACGACAGGAGCTTTGGGGTTGCTATCGATGGTTGACAGTGTGCCGACGACCTTCTGGCCATCGACATCGAAAGTAACTCTCGTTTCGGCAGCGGAAGCGACACTTGCGATGGTCATCGCAAGAAAACACGCCAATCCGACCCCATGCGCCATCTTCATTCGAAGCATCTGATCCCCCCATGATCGCGATCTCATCAATATCGTCGAAGGCTAGTGAAGGCGGGGAGTGGGGTCAAGGAGAAGGGGCCTCGCCCGTTCGCAGCAGACGGAGGCGATTGCCGGGAGAGCGGCAAAAAGAAAAGGCCGGCTGAATAGGCCGGCCTTCGATGTCTTCGATCCGTAATGCCGGTTCAGGCAGCCGGGCGGATCAGGATGTGCTTCTTCTTGCCGAGCGATAGCTTGATGACGCCGTCGGCGGTGATTTCGCCGCTGCCGATGACCCTGCGCTCATCGCTGACGGGCTCGTCATTGATGCGGACGGCACCACCTTGGACGTGACGGCGAGCTTCGCCGTTCGAAGCGGCAAGACCGGCGCGAACGATCAACGAGAGCAGTCCGATGCCTGCTTCGAGTTCCGCAGGGGGGACATCGACCGTAGGCAGGTTCTCGGAGAGACCGCCTTCCTCGAACGTCTTGCGCGCCGTCTCCGCTGCCTGCTCGGCCGCTGCGCGGCCATGCAGAATGGCCGTGACTTCGGTTGCGAGGATCTTCTTGACCTCGTTGAGCTCGGAGCCTGCGATAGCGGAAAGCCGCGCGATCTCATCCATCGGCAGAGTGGTGAACAGCTTGAGGAAGCGCGGAACGTCGGCATCCTCAGTGTTGCGCCAGTACTGCCAGAAATCGTAGATCGGCAGGAGGTCGGCGTTCAGCCAAACGGCGCCGGAGGCCGATTTGCCCATCTTGGCGCCGGACGAGGTCGTCAGCAGCGGCGAGGTCAAGGCGAAGAGCTGCTTTGTCCCCATGCGGTGACCGAGGTCGATGCCGTTGACGATATTGCCCCACTGGTCCGAGCCGCCCATCTGTAGGCTGCAATCGTAGCGCTTCGCCAGTTCGACGAAGTCGTAGGCCTGCAGGATCATGTAGTTGAATTCGAGGAAGGATAGCGACTGCTCGCGATCAAGTCTCGTCTTCACGCTGTCGAAGGACAACATGCGATTGACCGAGAAATGACGGCCGACGTCACGCAGGAATTCGAGGTAGTTGAGCGAGCGGAGCCACTCTGCGTTGTTGATCATCAACGCATCCTTGGGGCCATCGCCATAGGTGAGGTAGTTCGAGAAGCAGCGCTTGATCGAGGCGATATTGTCCTCGATCATATCGATGGTCATCAGCTTGCGCGCCTCTTCCTTGAAGGAGGGGTCACCAACCATGCCGGTGCCGCCGCCCATCAGGGAGATCGGCCGGTGACCGGTCGCTTGCAGCCAATGCAGCATCATGATCTGGGTGAGATGGCCGACATGCAGGCTCGATGCGGTCGGATCATAGCCGATATAGGCCGTCACGGTTTCCTTGGCGAAAAGGTCGTCGAGGCCCGTTTCATCGGAAATCTGATGAATGAAGCCACGCTCTTGCAGTGTGCGCAGGAAATCGGATTTGAACTCAGCCATGATCTTGGTCTCTCAGGGCCGCATCGAAGGACGTGCGGCAAACTCACTGTTGTTGGATGTTGCCGGGCGCGTTTAGCATTGATTTGCTGGCGCGTCACCATTTTGGTTCAATGGGAATGCCGGGTTTTGGCTGGCGGGCAGGGGTCTGTCGGTATTTGCAAGCCACCGCGTCTCAATGTGAATGCATCGTAACATCGCCCCGAAGCTGCCGTGTATTCGCCCGAATCGAATCCTAACCCTTCGTTGTTGATCCCCTGTGTGCCACATGTTTCGTGAAAGAAACCGGTATGTCACCTTTGCTTTCGATGATGGGATTGTCGTTCAAGAAGACGATCTGTGCTTTCTTCGCCTTGATGTTGGCTTTTGCCGGGCTTGCGGGCATGAGCCCCGCCCGAGCGCAAGGTTCCCCTGAAAAGAGAATAGCGTTTGTCGTCGGCAACGCCGCCTACAAGACAGGCGCCTTGCCAACGCCGGCCAATGATGCCGGCCTTATCGCCCAGACGCTGCAGGCCGCCGGCTTCGATGTGATCGGAGCACGCGACCTCGACCAGAACGGTTTGCGCGACGCGATGAGGGACTTTCTGACGAAAGCGAACGCATCGGGGCCCAACACCGTTGTCTTCGTCTATCTGGCGGGCTACGGGGTGCAGTATCAGGGCGACAACTATTTCGTTCCTGTCGATGCGCAAATGGCCAATGCCACCGACGTACCGGTCGAGGCGCTGCGGATCACCGACTTTACCAAGTCACTGGCATCGCTGAACAATCGCGGCAGTATCGTTGTGCTTGACGCGGCGAGAGCCAATCCATTCGTGCAGTCCAATCAGCCGCTCGCAGGCGGCTTGGCGCTGGTCGATCCGGATGCCAATCAGCTGATCGCTTTCAATGCGGCGCCCGGAACGGTCGCACCGCAGGAGGCGGGCCCCTATGGCTCCTATGCACATGCGCTGGCCGAAATGATCCGTGTTGGCGGACTTTCGCTTGACGATGTCTTCGATCGGACGCGCCTGCGGGTCAGCGATCTGACCAAGGGCGCGCAAATTTCCTGGGACGCTTCCAAGTTCAAGAACGTCTTCACCTTCTTCGATCGCGGCCCCGATGCGCCGGCCGCTCAGGTCTCCAGCTACGACAATGCCGCTATTCGGACAAAGGCGATCCGCGATTTCGACGAGCGCGATGCCTACTTCGCCGCGCTCGATCGCGATACGCTGCAAGGCTATGAGGATTTCCTGGCAGCCTATCCGAATGATGCGATGGTAAAACGCGTCCGCGCCATCGTGGCGGCTCGTCGTGAAGCGATCACCTGGCGCGAAACCTGGCGCGCCGATACGCCCGAGGCCTACTGGTCTTACCTGAGGCGTTATCCGCGCGGTCCGCATGTATGGGATGCCCGCCGCCGGCTCGAGCATTTCGAGGCAGCGATTGAGCCGCCGCCATCGTTTGCGGTGATCGAGTATGACGTACCGCCGCCACCGCCGCCGGAAATCGTCTATGTCGATCGGCCCGTGCTTTATTTCGACGATGCCGACTTCGGCTATGCGCCGCCGCCGCCCGTCGTCTTTCTGGCTCCGCCGCCGCCGGACTTCGTCGTGCTCGCGCCGCCTGCGCCGGCTGTCGATCTCTACGTGTTGCCGGAGCCGGTTTACGTTCCCGTGCCACAATGGGTCGAGCCGCCCCGCGATATCGCGCCGCCGGAAAATAACGTCATCTTCAACAACATCCACAATACCGTTGTGAACAACACGGTGGTCAACAACACGACCGTCAACGAGAACGGTGCCGCTCCGGCAGCGTCGGGCTTGACGACGGGGCAGAAACTGGTCGGGGCTGCCGTTATTGCCGGTGCAGGTGCTGCGGCACTCCATGTTGCCTTGCCGCCTTCGGTACAGAAGAAGGCTGCGGTTCTGCAGAAGCAGAATCCCGCCGCTGTCGTCAAAACAGCGCCGGGAGCTGCTCCGGCCGTAGCGCCTTCTGCGCAGCCACAGATGCAGACGGGAAATGCCGCTCATGCATTGCCCGGTGCCAATGGCCAACCGTTGCCGGCTGCCGGCAAGTTGCCGACCACACCCGGCGCCACCCAGGCACAAAAGCCTCAGATCGCACCGAACGCCGTGCATAATCCGGCTGTCGCCACCCAGCCCGGCCAACCGGCCACGAATGCCAATGCTCACGCTCTTCCGGGAACCAACGGTCAGCCGCTGCCGGCAGGTGGCAAACTTCCGGCTACTCCCGGTGCGGCTCAGGCGAACCAGCCTAAACCTGGCCAGCCTGGCTCGAATGCCAATGCGCATGTGCTTCCCGGTCCCAAGGGGCAACCCTTATCGCCTGCCGTGAACGGACAAAATCCGACCGCGAAGACCCAGGCGCCTCCGGCTGTTCCTGGAGCAACGTCGAACTCTGTTGCGACCGCACCGAAACCCAACGCGCATGGGCAAGCAATGAAGCCGGCGTCACCGACAATTGCTGCCAAGGCTCCGCCGAAGCCGAAGGCTGCTGGGAACAACCACCCTCCGCAGGTCAGCAGCCAGCCTCGGGTTGTCGCACAGCCGCCTCGGCAGGTTAATCCCGCGGTCTCTCAGCAACCACGACCGGTGCCGCATGTTGCCGTTCAGGCAAAGGCGCCGCCGGCGGTGCGACAGGCTCAACCCAGGCCGCAGCCTCAGGCTCAACCGCGGCCGCAACCGCAGCCTCAACCAAAGATCGTCCAGCAAAAGCCGCCTGCGCCTCCGCCGCAGAAGCCGCCGGAAAAGAAGAAGTGCGGCGCGCCCGGCCTGCCAGCATGTCACTGATTTCTGCCCGTCGATGATCAATGATATCGACCAGCCATAGGAAGGCCCGCTTCGGCGGGCCTTCGGATTCAGGGCAACCGCCTTATCGATTTGACGTCACGCGGCGTTCAATCAGAGATTTGAGGAGCGGGATGCGGATATGAAGGACCGCGACGTGCTTTGGCGCTCGGCTTCTGATCGATACTGGCGTATAGGTTGCAGCGATTTTGAATCCATTGCGAAACAGGCAGGCAAATGAGTGATACCATCATTCTTGAAACCCCACGCCTCGTTCTGACGATGTGGGATCGCACGGATGCCGATATGATTCAGCGGCTGCATTCGTCGATCGAAACCACGCGCTATCTGTCGGGCGCCGCTCCATGGACTATGGAGAAGGCAGAGGAACGCTTGAAAAGCTGGTTCGATGAACATGCGCGGGACGGCACGACCAAATACAAGATGCTGCGACGCGAGGATGGCCGCTTTATCGGCCGCGCCGGCTTTTCGCGGTTTCAGGAGATTGGTCGGGGCGAGTTCGAACTCGGCTATTCGCTTCGTCAGGATGCCTGGGGCAACGGTTACGCCACGGAGATCGCCGGCGCGTTGGCGAAGTGGTTTTTCAGCCGCGGCTTTGCCGATCGGTTCATCGCATTCACGCACCCGGAAAACCTTGCTTCGCAGCGGGTTCTTCAAAAGATCGGAATGCAATACGAAGCACCGATCATCGTCAGCGGTGCTCCGGGACTTTGTTTCAGGATGTCGCGCTAGGAGCAGTTCCGGGAAAAGCGCGCAGCGAATTTCCGGCCGGAACAAACAATCAGTAAAAAAGAGCGTTTCCGCGTTTCAGAGAACGGCGGAAACGCTCTTCGAGGAGATGACTCTTAGCGGATGCGTTTGGCTGCCGGTTCAGGCACCAGTTCGCCGTTCAGGCGGCGGTCGAGGTAGTCCTCGCATTCGCCGAGCAGCGTTTCGACCTGACCGTTGAAGAAGTGGTTGGCGCCAGACACGACCTTGTGCGTGATCAGGATGCCTTTCTGGGTCTTCAGCTTCTCGACGAGGCCGTTGACGTCTTTTTCCGGGGCAACCTTATCGGAATCGCCGTTGATGATCAGGCCGGACGACGGGCAGGGCGCCAGGAAGGAGAAGTCGTAGATATTAGGCTGCGGTGCGATCGACATGAAGCCTTCGATCTCCGGACGGCGCATCAGCAGCTGCATGCCGATCCAGGCGCCGAAGGAGTAGCCGGCAACCCAGCAGCTTTTCGAATCAGGGTGAAGGCTCTGCACCCAGTCCAGTGCCGATGCGGCATCGGAGAGCTCGCCGGCGCCGTGATCGAATTCGCCCTGGCTGCGGCCGATACCACGGAAATTGAAGCGAAGAGTAGTGAAGCCGCGCTTCTGGAACATGTAGAAGAGCTGGTAGACCACCTGGTTGTTCATCGTGCCGCCGAACTGCGGATGGGGATGAAGAATGATGGCGATCGGGGCGCTTTTTTCCTTCGAGGGCTGATAGCGGCCTTCAAGGCGGCCTGCGGGGCCGTTGAAAATAACTTCGGGCATCGATACTCCGGCTCTTCTTTTTCTGCGTTCAAACCCAACGGCACGCAGCAAGTTGACTTGACGAATGCGCTCAACTTTTCTAGAACGCAGTTTAGAACAATTCGAAACTTGATGCGGTGTTCCGCGCGTTGCTTTTTCAACGCTGTGTGGAACGTGTCATAAGGCATGCCCGGCTGAAATTTCAAGGAAAATGAGCCGGGAGTAGCAAAGCAACTGCAGGCAGGAAGACGATCATGGCGATAACGCGCCTTTATCTCGACTGGAATGCCACCACGCCCCTTCATCCGGCGGCGCGGGATACGATGCTACGTGCGATGGATATTCAGGGCAACCCCAATTCCGTACATGGGGAAGGTAGGGCCGCGCGCGCCGCCGTCGAGGCCGCGCGTCGCCAGGTGGCAAGCCTCACGGGTGCCGAGCCGGCGCATGTGGTTTTCACCAGCGGCGCCACCGAAGCAGCCAATATGGTGCTCACGCCGGAATTCCGCATGGGGCGAACGCCACTTGCCGTCAGCCATCTCTACGTATCTGCGATCGAGCATCCTGCTGTTCGCGAGGGCGGGCGATTTCCGAAGGATAGAATCAGCGAGATTCCGGTGACGTCGGGTGGCGTCGTCGATCTTGCCGCGCTGGAAGCGATGTTGTCGGCCCATGATAAGGCGGCCGGAATGCCGATGATCGCGATCATGCTCGCCAATAACGAGACCGGCATCCTGCAGCCCGTCGCGGAGGCCGCGCGGATAGTTCAAGCCGCTGGCGGCCTTTTCGTCGTCGACGCGGTTCAGGCGGCCGGTCGCGTGCCTGTTGACATCAATAGGATCGGAGCGGATTTTCTGATCGTATCCTCGCACAAGATCAGCGGCCCGAAGGGTGCCGGCGCTCTCGTCTCGCGCGGCGAGGTGCTGATGCCGAAGCCGCTCATCCATGGCGGCGGCCAGGAAAAGGGCCATCGCTCGGGTACGGAAAACACTTTGGCGATCATTGGTTTTGGTGCGGCGGCGGAAGCCGCGCTCGCGAACCTTGATGATCGCAATGCCGGGATTGCGATGCTGCGCGATCGGCTGGAAGAGGGCATGCAGCTCGCTGCATCCGACGTGATCATTCACGGCAAGGATGGCCCGCGCGTGCCGAATACCAGCTTCTTCACATTGCCGGGTTTGAAATCCGAGACGGGACAGATTGCCTTCGATCTCGAAGGCGTCGCTATCTCGGCCGGATCGGCCTGCTCATCGGGCAAGGTCGGTGAAAGTCATGTGCTCATGGCGATGGGATGCGATCCGAAGCTCGGAGCGCTTCGCATTTCGCTGGGCTCGACTACGAGCGTCGAGGATATAGATCGTGCGATTGCGGCCTTCGCCCGCATCGCGGGTCGACGCAAACTGGCGGGTGCCGCGGCCTGAGGGCCACAAATTTGCGGAAATGGAAATTTCCGCTTGCCAAGCGGGATGAAAAGTCCCTTTTGGCCGACTACATAGGGGGCAGACATAAGTCTGCCGCAACGTTGACAAGCTGCCGGACCTTGGATCCGGCGAGATTGGAGAACGAAATGCCTGCAGTCCAGGAAACGGTCGATCAGGTTCGCCAGATCGACGTGGACCAGTATAAGTATGGTTTCGAAACCACCATCGAGGTGGACAAGGCTCCCAAGGGCCTTTCCGAAGACATCATCCGCTTCATATCTGCCAAAAAGCAGGAGCCGGAATGGATGCTGGAATGGCGCCTCGAAGCCTATAGCCGGTGGCTGACGCTTGAAGAGCCCAACTGGGCTCGTGTCGACTACCCGAAGATCGACTTCAACGATATTCACTACTACGCTGCGCCGAAGAGTACTTCGGGTCCGACCTCGATCGAGGATGTCGATCCGGAACTTCTGAAGGTCTATGAGAAGCTTGGCATTCCCTTGCGCGAGCAGGAGATCCTTGCCGGCGTAAAGACGTCGAAGATTGCTGTAGACGCGGTGTTCGATTCCGTCTCGGTCGTGACTACCTTCAAGGAAGAGCTGAAGAAGGCCGGCGTGATCTTCATGTCGATCTCGGAAGCCATCCGCGAGCATCCGGACCTGGTGCGCAAGTATCTCGGCTCCGTCGTGCCGACCTCGGACAATTTCTATGCGACGCTGAATTCGGCTGTCTTTACCGATGGTTCCTTCGTTTTCGTGCCGAAGGGCGTTCGTTGCCCGATGGAGCTGTCGACCTACTTCCGCATCAACGAGAAGAACACCGGCCAGTTCGAACGCACGCTGATCATCGCCGAAGAGGGAGCCTATGTCTCCTATCTCGAAGGCTGCACGGCACCGCAGCGCGATGAAAATCAGCTGCACGCGGCCGTGGTCGAGCTGGTCGCGCTTGATGACTCAGAGATCAAGTATTCGACGGTGCAGAACTGGTATCCGGGCGACAAGCACGGCAAGGGCGGCATCTACAATTTCGTCACCAAGCGTGGCGATTGCCGCGGCCATCGCTCGAAGATCTCCTGGACCCAGGTCGAAACCGGCTCTGCCATTACCTGGAAATATCCGTCCTGCATCCTGCGTGGTGACGACAGCCGCGGCGAATTCTATTCGATCGCGGTTTCGAACGGCCATCAGCAAGTCGACAGCGGCACCAAGATGATCCATCTCGGCAAGAACACGTCGAGCCGCATCATCTCGAAGGGCATTGCTGCCGGCGTGTCGCAGAACACGTATCGCGGCCAGGTCTCGGCTCACCGCAAGGCGTCGAATGCGCGTAATTTCACGCAATGCGACTCGCTGCTGATCGGCGACAAGTGCGGCGCGCATACGGTACCCTATATCGAGGCCAAGAATTCGTCCGCGCAGTTCGAGCACGAGGCGACGACGTCGAAGATTTCCGAAGACCAGCTGTTCTACTGCCTGCAGCGCGGCATTCCCGAGGAAGCGGCGATCGCATTGATCGTCAACGGCTTCGTCAAGGAAGTGCTGCAGGAGCTGCCGATGGAATTCGCCGTCGAAGCGCAGAAGCTGATCGGCATCTCGCTCGAAGGCAGCGTCGGCTGACCTCCACGAAACAGAATTGGCTTTGGCGCGCCAGACGCGCCGCATATTCATTCCTGCGATAGGATTTTAAAATGCTTGAGATCAAGAACCTGCACGCCCGTATCGCCGAAGACGGCACCGAGATCATCCGCGGCCTGAACCTGACCGTAAAGGCTGGCGAAGTTGCCGCCATCATGGGTCCGAACGGCTCCGGCAAGTCGACACTGTCTTACATCCTCGCCGGCCGCGACGACTATGAAGTCACCGAAGGCGAGATCCTCTACAACGGCGAGAACATTCTCGAACTCGACGCTGCAGAGCGTGCTGCCAAGGGCATCTTCCTGGCTTTCCAGTATCCGGTCGAAATCCCCGGCGTTGCCACAATGCAGTTCCTCAAGGTTGCCTTGAACGAACAGCGCAAGGCGCGCGGCGAAGACGAGCTGACGACGCCGGATTTCATCCGCCGCGTCAAGGATGCCGCCGGTAAGCTGCAGATCAACATGGACATGTTGAAGCGCCCACTCAACGTCGGCTTCTCCGGCGGTGAGAAGAAGCGCGCCGAAATCCTGCAGATGGCTCTGCTGGAGCCGCAGCTTTGCGTACTCGACGAGACCGACTCCGGCCTCGACATCGACGCGCTGAAGATCGTCGCCGATGGCGTCAATGCGCTGCGCTCGCCCGATCGTGCCGTGATCGTCATCACCCACTATCAGCGCCTGCTGGACTACATCGTTCCGGATACCGTTCACGTTCTTTACAAGGGCCAGGTGATCAAGTCGGGCGACAAGACGCTGGCACATGAACTCGAAGCGAACGGCTATGCCGACATCATCGGAGCTGCAGCCTGATCGGGGCGGAAAGGATACGTCGATGAACATTCAGACGACGAACCGCCCGACATCAGCCGAAACGGCGCTGATCGAGGCGTACAACAATCAGCTCGGCGATCTGCCCGGTGACGGCGAGGTTTTCGCCGTTCGCGATCGCCTGCTTGATGATCTGAAGACCGCAGGCTTGCCGACGCGCCGTGTCGAAGCCTGGCACTATACCGATTTCAAGAACCTGCTGCGCCTGGTGCCGAGCGACATCGGCAAGGGTCTTGTCGAAGTGCTTCCGCCGACAGTGGAAGGGTCCCCGGTTATCGCGGTTCTGCAGGGCAAGGCGAGCGAAAAGGCTGCCGTCAAGAAGCTCACGATTGGCCGCTATGCCGACAGCCTGGCGAATGGCACTGCTGCCGCCGGTCTGGAGGCCCTTGGCACTGATGACGCTGTTGGGCGCATCAATGCCAGCTTCGTGCGCGACGGTTATGTTATCGATTTCCCCGATGGCACCGAACTCGACGCGCCGCTGGAAGTGCAGTTCATTCATGCTGGCGGTCAGATTCACAGCCGTCTCCCGGTGTCCTTCGGTGCCGACGTCAAGGCGACAGTAATCGAGCGTCATCAGGCTGTCGAAGGCGCCGCCGCGCTGGTCTCCTCGGTGAGTGAAGTCAAGATCGGCGAACGCGCCGATGTGACTTGGGTCATCCTGCAGGAGCAGGGTAATGAAGATACGCATCTCGGCCAGATCCGCGTCGATCTGGGCACGGACGCCAAGCTCAGATTGTTCGTCATCAATGCCGGCGGCAAGTTGGTACGCCAGGAACTGTATGTGAAGGTGACGGGCGAGGGCTCCGAGTTGGCGCTGCGCGGTGTCAACCTGCTTGGTGGCGACACGCATACCGACGTGACGATGGTGCTCGGCCATGACGTGCCGAACACCAGCTCGACGGAAGTCATCCGCAACGTGGTGTTCGATCGTGCGCGCGGCGTGTTCCAGGGCATGATCCGGGTCGCACCGGATGCGCAGAAGACCGATGCCAAGATGGCCTGCAACACGTTGTTGATGTCTGACGATGCCGAGTTCTCGGTCAAGCCGGAACTCGAGATCTTCGCTGATGACGTGCAGTGCGGCCATGGCGCGACGGTTGCAGATATCGACGCGAACCATCTCTATTACCTGATGGCGCGCGGCATTCCGAAGAACAAGGCTCGCGCCATGCTGGTCAACGCTTTCGTTGCCGAGATCGTCGAGGAACTGGAAGACGAAACCCTGGTCGAGGCGCTGGAAGGCGTTATCTCCGGCTGGCTGGAAAAGCACGCCTGATTGGAGGCAAAGCTCGTGGACAAGATCGTGCCGGCAACGGCCTATGACGTCGAAGCCATTCGCCGGGATTTCCCGATCCTGGCGAAAACGGTGCACGGCAAGCCGCTCGTCTATCTCGACAACGGCGCGTCCGCGCAGAAGCCGCAGGTCGTTATCGACGCGATTTCGCATGCCTATTCGAATGAATATGCGAATGTGCATCGCGGCCTGCACTTCCTGTCCAATGCCGCGACGGAAGCCTATGAAGCGGCTCGTGAAAAGGTGCGCCGCTTCCTGAATGCGCCGTCGGTCGACGATATCGTCTTCACCAAGAACTCTACGGAGGCGATCAATACGGTCGCCTATGGTTGGGGTATGCCTAACATTGGTGAGGGTGATGAGATCGTCGTCTCCATCATGGAGCATCACTCCAACATTGTTCCCTGGCATTTCATCCGGGAGCGGCAGGGCGCGAGGCTCGTCTGGGTGCCTGTCGATGACGAAGGCGCGTTCCATATCGAGGATTTCGAGAAGAGCCTGACGGAGCGCACCAAGCTTGTTGCCATTACCCATATGTCGAACGCGCTCGGAACCGTCGTTCCGGTGAAGGAAGTGTGCCGCATCGCCCATGAGCGCGGCATTCCCGTCCTGATCGACGGCTCGCAGGGCGCGGTACACATGCCCGTCGACGTGCAGGATATCGATTGCGACTGGTATGTCATGACCGGTCACAAGCTCTACGGCCCCTCGGGTATCGGCGTGCTCTATGGCAAGAAGGAGCGGCTTGCCGAGATGCGGCCGTTCCAGGGCGGCGGCGAGATGATTTTCGACGTCACCGAGGAAAACGTCACCTATAATGAGCCGCCGCATCGTTTCGAAGCGGGAACGCCGCCGATCGTGCAGGCGATTGGTCTCGGCTATGCGCTCGACTATATGGACAGCATCGACCGCGAGGCGATTGCGCGTCATGAGGCGGATCTGGCCGCTTATGCGGCCGAAAGGCTGCGGGATATCAATTCACTGCGCGTCATCGGCACGGCGCCCGGCAAGGGCGGCATCTTTTCCTTCGAGCTTGCGGGAATTCATTCCCACGACGTTTCGATGGTGATCGACCGGCAGGGTGTTGCGGTTCGCGCCGGCACTCATTGCGCCCAGCCGCTCTTGAAACGCTTCGGCGTCACCTCCACATGCCGTGCATCGTTCGGCATGTATAATACGCGCGCCGAGGTGGATGCCTTGGCGGACGCACTGGAATATGCACGGAAATTCTTTGCCTGAGGAGGCAAGTGATGTCACTCGACGAAAGCGAACAGAAGATCGACGCGCGCGAAGGGATCGTGCATTCCAGCATCCCCGAGGATGAGCTGGCTCGCCTCAGCGACGACGTCATCTCGGCGCTGAAGACGGTCTACGATCCGGAAATTCCGGCCGATATCTTCGAACTCGGTCTGGTCTACAAGATCGATATCGAGGACGACCGCATGGTGAAGATCGTCATGACGTTGACCGCTCCCGGTTGCCCGGTTGCGGGTGAGATGCCCGGCTGGGTCGAGAATGCCGTCGGCGCCGTCGAAGGCGTGTCTGGCGTTGATGTCAGCATGACCTTCGATCCGCCATGGACGCCTGATCGCATGTCGGAAGAAGCACAGGTTGCCGTCGGCTGGTATTGAAGCTTTAAGCGGCCAGCTTTACATTAAGACTCGAAGCGCCGGATCTTGACCCCGGTTGCGGAAGGAGAATGGGCCCATGGGCTTTGCAGTCATGAGCATGACGGATGCGGCAGCAGCTCGCGTCAAAGCAATCGTCGAAAATTCCGGCCCTGATGCCAAAGGCGTTCGCGTCGGTATCAAGAAGGGTGGCTGCGCCGGGATGGAATATACCATCAACCTGGTGACCGAGCCGAACCAGAAGGACGATCTGATTGAGCACGATGGCGCCCGGGTATGGGTCGAGCCGTCTGCTGTGCTTTATCTGCTCGGCACCCAGATGGGCTTTGAGACCACGACGCTGCGGTCGGGCTTTACCTTTACCAATCCAAATCAGACCTCGGCTTGCGGTTGCGGCGAATCCGTCGAGCTGAAGCCCGCAGATCTTGCTGCCCTGGCTGCTCAACGTCAGGCGGCGCAACCCGCTTAAAGCGCGCCTTGCCGTATTTCACCAAGATGTGTTTCGTGCTTTGATCGAAGCACGCCTCGGTTTTGCCTGCCGTCTCCGTGGCTAACCGGCTCGACCGGATAACCGCCACGGCGCGCGACGGGGGATCTTATGGCGGCATCGGCGTGGGTTTACACATTGATCCCGGCAACCGCGGCAATTGCGGGCGCTGCAGTCGCGGTGAATACGCGGCCGGGGCCCAATCTCGTCAGTGCCATCCAGCATTTCGCTGCCGGCGTCGTGTTTGCGGCCGCCGCCGGCGAGATTCTGCCTGATGTCATGCATCGCGGCTCCCCCTTGGCAACTGTCATCGGCGGCGCGATCGGCGTCGGTGTCATGTTGTTGGTCAAACAACTGGAAAACTGGGCCAAAGGACCGGTCGGCCTGCTCGCGGCCATCGGCATCGATATCCTGATCGATGGTCTTGTGCTTGGCATCGGTTTTGCGGCCGGCCCGAAGGTTGGGCTGCTGCTGACGATCGCCTTGACGATCGAGGTATTGTTCCTCGGCCTGACCGTGGCAAACGAACTTGGCGAGAGCGTCCGCTCCCGCGTGAAGATCGTCGTGATTACGGCGGCGCTCGCGCTCCTGCTGCCGATAGGCGCATTGCTTGGCGCGCCTATCGCTTCCTTGCCCGATCCCATCCTGACCGGCTTCTTCGCGTTCGGGCTGATTGCACTTCTGTATCTCGTCACCGAAGAGTTGCTGGTCGAAGCGCATGAAACACCTGACCGTCCCTGGGTGACGGCCATGTTCTTCGCGGGCTTTCTCGTCCTGCTCCTGCTGGAAGAGGCGATCGGCTAGGCGAAAAGAGCACTCCGTTTTTCCCGGAATTGCTCGAAGAGCGGAGCTATTAAATCTCAGCTTGCCGCGGCTGATACCGGCGTGAGCTTGAGGCCGAGCGCCCGGACGACCTTCAGGATTGTCGCGAACTCCGGGTTTCCGTCGCCGCTTAGCGCGCGATAGAGCGCCGAACGGTTCATGCCGACATCCTTGGCGAGCTTGCTCATGTTGCGGGTGCGCGCCACTTCGCCCAATGCCTTGGCGATAGAGGATGGATCGTCCGTTTCGAAGGCCGCGGCGATGTAGCCGTCGGGATTGTCCAAGTCGAAGGAATTCTCCTCGTTCATTGTCATATGCCTTTCCGTATGAGCCAGTCACGGACGATCTTGGGCTCGTCCGGATGGAGGTCGTGGCCGATGGGTAGCTTGTGGTCGCTGACGTCAGCACCGGCCTTGGTAAATAGTTGGCTGACGAGATCCGCATCGCCGGGTTTGCGGCGCTGATCGTATTCGCCGGATATGACGAGGATCGGCAGCCCCGGCAGCGGCGGCAAATCTTTATCGGCCGCCGGTGACAGAGGCCGCAGCAGAATGGCGGCCGAGGCGATCTTAGACGTGTGCCGGAGAAGCGACGCCGCCATGATGGCGCCATTGGAGAATCCAAGCAGAACAGGCGGACGCGCGAGCAGTTGCCGCCCCATCGCCATTTCGATGAAATGACAGAGCCGCTCCGTCTGCTGGTCGAGATCAGCGTGATCAAGGCTGCGATCGGGATTGCGGCGAAAGAAGGCGAAACCATCTTCCCATTCGACCCCGCCGCGCAGCGCCATATAGGGGCGTTGTAGTGCCGTCGCATCCGCAAACGGGATAAGCGACATTTCATTCATGCCGCTGCCATGCAGCAAGAGCAGCGGAGGCAATGAATGCTCCGTTCGGCCGGAGACGAAATGAAATTCCGGTTGTTCCGGCATAAATCTGAATTCCAGGCCCCGTTGCCGCGTCATGAAAAACGCCGCGCGTCCCAAAGGACGCGCGGCGTTTTCTTAGACAAGTTTCGCAATAGATTTATGTCGATTACGGGCGAAGCGGCTGAACCGCTTCGCTTTTTCGCAAAAATACTATTCGGCGGCCTCTGCGTAGGATTCGACCGGCGGGCAGGAGCAAATCAGGTTCCTGTCGCCATAGACGTTGTCGACGCGATTGACGGGCGACCAGTACTTGTCCACGCGGAAGGCGCCGGGCGGATAGCAGGCCTGTTCGCGGGAATAAGGACGATCCCATTCGCCGACGAGGTCTTCCACTGTATGCGGCGCATTCTTCAGCGGGTTGTTATCCTTGTCCATGCGACCTTCTTCGATGTCGCGGGCTTCCTGGCGGATCGCCAGCATCGCCTCGCAGAAGCGATCGATCTCGGCCTTCGTTTCCGACTCGGTCGGCTCGATCATCAGCGTGCCGGCGACCGGCCAGCTCATGGTCGGGGCGTGGAAGCCGCAATCGATGAGGCGCTTGGCGACATCGTCGACGGTCACGCCGGCGCTTGCGACCAGCGGACGGGTATCGATGATGCATTCATGCGCGACGCGTCCTGCCTTGGACTTGTAGAGCACGTCGTAGGCGCCCTTGAGGCGTGCAGCGATGTAGTTGGCGTTGAGAATCGCCACCTTCGTTGCCTGCGTCAGGCCTTCGCCGCCCATCATCAGGCAATAGCTCCAGGAGATCGGCAGGATGGAAGCAGAACCGAAGGCTGCTGCCGAGACCGCACCGCTGCGACCGTCCGTTTCCGGATGGCCGGGCAGGTGAGGTGCCAGATGGGCTTTGACGCCGATCGGACCCATGCCGGGACCGCCGCCGCCATGCGGGATGCAGAAGGTCTTGTGCAGGTTGAGATGGCTGACGTCGGAGCCGATGTCGCCCGGGCGCGAGAGGCCGACCATGGCGTTCATGTTGGCGCCATCGAGATAGACCTGCCCGCCGTGCTTGTGCACGAGATCGCAGATCTCCTTGACCGTCTCTTCGAACACGCCATGCGTCGAAGGATAGGTGATCATGCAGCAGGAGAGGCTATCCGCATACTGCTCGGCCTTGGCGCGGAAATCGTCCATGTCGACGTCGCCGTTCTCGCTGGCCTTGACGACGACGACCTTCATGCCTGCCATCTGCGCCGAGGCCGGATTGGTGCCGTGCGCGGAAGTTGGGATAAGGCAGATATCACGATGATCCTGGCCATTGGCAATATGGTAGTTGCGGATTGTCAGAAGGCCGGCATATTCGCCCTGCGCGCCGGAGTTCGGCTGCATGGAGAAGGCATCGTAACCGGTCACGGCGCAGAGCTTGTCCGTGAGATCATCGATCATTTCGCGGTAGCCCAGCGCCTGATCGGCCGGCACGAAAGGATGGATGTCGGAGAATTCCGGCCAGGTGATCGGCAGCATTTCCGCTGTCGCGTTCAGCTTCATGGTGCAGGAGCCGAGCGGAATCATCGAACGGTCCAGCGCCAGGTCACGGTCCGAAAGGCGACGGATGTATCGGGTCATCTCGCTTTCGGCGCGGTTCATGTGGAAGATCGGATGCGTCAGATATTCACTGGCGCGTAGCAGATCCTTCGGCAGGCGATAGGAAGGCTCGAAATCGGCGATGCTGAAGTTGCCGCCGAATGCACGCCATACCGCTTCCAGCGTCGCCGGGCGGGTGCGCTCGTCGAGGCTGATGCCGATCTTCGTTTCGCCAACCTTGCGCAGGTTCACGCCTTCGGCAACAGCCGCGCGCAGGATGAGACCCTGCATATGGCCGACGTCGACCGTGATCGTGTCGAAGAAGTTTTCGGGCTCTACCGTGTAGCCGAGCTTTTCCAGACCCTTGGCCGTCAGGACAGCCTTCTGGTGGACCTGCTGGGCGATTGCCTTCAGTCCCTGCGGACCGTGGAAGACCGCATACATGGAGGCCATGACGGCGAGCAGCACCTGAGCGGTGCAGATGTTCGACGTCGCCTTCTCGCGGCGGATGTGCTGTTCACGGGTCTGCAGAGACAGGCGATAGGCACGATTGCCGCGCGCATCGACGGAAACGCCGACGAGACGGCCGGGCATGGAGCGCTTGATGGCATCCTTGACAGCCATAAAGGCCGCATGCGGACCGCCGTAGCCGACGGGAACGCCGAAGCGCTGCGACGAGCCAATGGCGATATCCGCACCCATTTCACCGGGCGACTTCAGCAGCGTCAAGGCCAGGAGATCGGCTGCCATGATGGCGATCGCACCGGTCTGGTGCAGGCGCGCGATCAGGCCGCTGAAGTCGTTGAGGTGACCATGCGTGCCCGGATACTGAAAGATCGCGCCGAAGACATCGACCGGATCCAGATCCGTGAATGGATTGCCGACGATGACGGTCCAGCCGAGCGGCTCTGCGCGGGTCTTGATCAGCGCGATGGTCTGCGGGTGGCAGGCGGCATCGACGAAGAAGGCCTTCGCCTTCGACTTGGCGACGCGTTCGGCCATCGCCATACCTTCGGCTGCAGCGGTCGCTTCATCGAGAAGTGAGGCGTTGGCGACATCGAGGCCGGTGAGGTCGCTGATCATCGTCTGGTAGTTCAGCAGCGCCTCGAGGCGGCCCTGGCTGATCTCAGGCTGATAGGGCGTATAGGCCGTGTACCAGGCCGGATTTTCCAGAATGTTGCGCTGGATGACCGGCGGCGTGATCGTGCCGTAGTAGCCCTGGCCGATCAGCGAGACGAGAACCTTGTTCTTATTCGCGGTCTCGCGCAGCCTGTCGAGCGCCTCGCGCTCCGTCATCGGCGCGCCCCAGGAGAGCGGCGTCTTCTGACGGATGGCTGGCGGCAGCGTCGCGTCGATCAGGCCGTCGAGGCTGTCATAGCCGATGACTTTCAGCATCTCGGTCATCTCCGACGGAGACGGACCGATATGACGACGATTGGCAAAATCGTACGGCTGGTAGTCGGTGAACGTGAATTCCGTAGGCGTCGTCATTATCCGATCAGCTCCTTGTAACCGGATTCATCAAGAAGACCATCGAGATCCCCAACATTCTTCAGCTTGAGCTTGAAGAACCAGCCTGCACCCATCGGGTCGGTGTTGACGAGTGCCGGATCGGCTGTGATGGCTTCGTTGACTTCAGTGATCTCTCCGTCGAGCGGACAATAGACTTCCGAAGCTGCCTTGACGGATTCGACGGTTGCTGCGTCGCCGCCCTTGGAGAAGCTGGCGCCGACTTCAGGCAATTCCACGAAAACGAGATCGCCGAGCTGCTCGGCGGCATGCGCGGTGATGCCGACCGTTGCGACATCGCCTTCAACCTTCAGCCACTCGTGTTCTTCGGTGAATTTCAGCATGGGTAATCCTCTCTGGAAAAGACGTTCAACGTTTGTAGGTAGGCTTGATGAAAGGCAGGGCACTGACCACGAGCGGCAGATACTTGCCTCGCACCTCGGCATAAACGGTAGTGCCAGGCTCGGTGAGCGCGGTCGGCACATAGCCCATGGCGACCGGAGACTCGACGCTCGGGCCGAAACCGCCAGAGGTGACTTCGCCGATCTCCGTCTTACCTTCGGCATCGGCGTAAAGCTTGGCGTGGCTGCGCACCGGCGCCTTGCCCTCTGGCTTCAAGCCGACACGACGACGCGACGTGCCGCCATCGAGCTCGCCGAGAATGCGGGTCGCACCTGGGAAGCCGCCTGCGCGGGCGCCAGCGGTCTTGCGGGCCTTCTGGATGGCCCATTCGAGTGCGCCTTCGATCGGGGACGTCGTCTGGTCGATATCGTTGCCATAGAGGCAGAGACCGGCTTCGAGACGCAGCGAGTCACGGGCACCGAGGCCGATCGGCTGCACGTCCGGATGTTCCAGTAGGCGCTTGGCGATATCATCGGCCTTGTCTGAGGGCACGGAAATTTCGAAGCCGTCTTCGCCGCTATAGCCGGAGCGCGATACCAGGCAGGAGACGTCGTGGAGGCGACAATGGCGCACATCCATGAACTTCATATAGGCGATGTCGGCCCAGAGCTCGGCGAGAACGTCGACTGCGCGCGGTCCTTGAAGCGCAATGAGGGTGCGATCAAGTAAGGTAACCTCGCAGCTGTCGCCGATATGATCTTGAAGATGCTTGAGATCTTGCTCTTTGCAGGCAGCGTTCACGACGACGAAGAGATAGTCGTCAATATGCGTGATCATCAGGTCGTCGAGGATGCCGCCCTTGTCGTCGGTGAAGAAGCCATAGCGCTGGCGGTTCTCGGCGAGGCCGAGAATATCGACCGGAACGAGGCTTTCCAGCGCCAGCGCTGCATCCTCATATTTGCCGGAGCGGGCGCGGATCGTCACCTGGCCCATGTGGGAGACGTCGAACAGGCCGGCCGAAGCGCGGGTCCACAGATGCTCCTTCATGACGCCGGCGGGATACTGCACGGGCATGTCGTAACCGGCAAACGGCACCATGCGGGCACCGAGCGATACATGCAGGTCGTGAAGCGGTGTTTTCTTGAGGGCAGCGGTCTCGTCCAAATGACGCCTCCGGGTTTTGCGCTTGTCTCGAAGCGCAGAGCTCACAATTTGGCGCGGTTGCGCCTGACGATGAGCCCCCTCTGTCTGTTTTGCCTGAGATTGTTATCCCTTCGGCGAACGCTCTCGCGCTTCTCTCCAGAGTTCCGTCTGCCCCTTGCTGGTCCTTTGGCCTGAGAGTTTCCGGGGCGGTTGCTCCTTCGGCACCGGCTTACGCCGGATTCTCCCAACAAGGTCGGGTGCCATTATCCGGTCCCGGCCAGAGATGGCAAGGGGCAAGTGTCGCCGTCGAACAAATTTTTGTCGCGCTGGTCGATCCTGCGTTTCACAATGATTACGGGCCTTTGCAACTCTCGTGGGAGAGGTTATCCCTTCTGCTCGATTGAGGATCGGGCAGGAGAAGAGAATGAACCGCAACCATACCGCTGCGATATTGATTTCGATGGTCGCATTTTCGCTCACCACCAGCGCCGGGATGGCACAAGACAGCGGCACGATGAAGTCGATGCCTGGGATGCACATGGATGCAGGCGCAGCACCTGCCGGCTCCGCGGATGCCAAGCTCGGCGATCTCGATATCAGCGGCGGTTACGTTCGTGCCATGCTTCCGGGGCAGCCGGTCGGCGGTGGCTACATTACGATCCACAACACCGGCAAGACCGACGACAAGTTGACCTCTGTGACCTCGACGGCCGCCGGCAAGGTAGAGCTGCACGAGATGAAAATGGAAGGTGAGATCATGAAGATGCGCGAGATCAAGGATGGCATCGCCATTCCCGCCGGCGCGACAGTGACGCTCGCGCCAAACACCATGCATATGATGTTCAAACAGGTGAAAACACCCTTCAAGAAGGGGGGCACCGTGCCTGTCATGCTGATGTTCGAGAAGTCCGGAATGGTCGATCTCAACCTGCCTGTCGTATCCGCCAAGGGGAAGTGAGCCAGAAAAATATCAGACCTGGGCAATTCCAGTTTCCACTTTTCCTCGAAATGCTCTAAAGCCACGTCAAAAGGCCGGTATTGTCCGGCCAGGGGGCTGCTTGTCCCGTTGTTTGAATTGGCATGATCCCGTCCAACGAACGTTTGGCATTCATCGGAACATGTTGCGACGTTTGAAAGAAGAAGAATGGCCGGGATTGAACATATACAGGTCGAGCCTGACGAAGCCGGCATGCGCCTCGACCGCTGGTTCAAGGTGCATTATCCGGGACTTGGCTTCGGTCAGCTGCAGAAGTTGATGCGCTCCGGCCAGGTTCGCGTCGATGGCGGCCGCGTCAAGACAGATGCGCGCGTGCAGCCCGGGCAGATAGTCCGCATACCGCCGCTCGATGTCGACGCAAAGGATGCCAAGAGCGGACCGATCGCTGGAAAAGACTTGAAGCATGCCGGCGACGCCGAGCTTCTGGCGCGTATGCTGCTGCATGAAGACGACAAGGTCTTCGTGTTGAACAAGCCTGCCGGTCTCGCAGTTCAGGGGGGATCCGGCCTCAATCGTCATATCGACCAGATGCTGGAGGCATGGACGAGCAAGAAGGGCGAGAAGCCGCGCCTGGTGCATCGTCTCGACCGCGACACGTCAGGCGTGCTCGTCATCGCCCGTACCCGGGGCGCTGCGCAAAAGCTGACGGCTGCCTTTCGCGAGCGCGATACCAAGAAGACCTACTGGTCGCTGGTCAAGGGCGTGCCCCGCAAACACGAAGACAAGATCTCCACCTGGCTGGTGAAAGAGGCGACGGCCGACGGTGACCGGATGCGCGTCGCCAAGCACGGAGAGGAGGGCGCAGATCACGCTATTTCCTACTATCGTGTGCTCGAGACCGCAGCGCAAAGCCTCGCCTGGCTCGAAATGGAACCCTATACGGGCCGTACGCACCAGCTGCGCGTTCATGCGCTGCACATGGGACATCCGATTATCGGTGATCCCAAATATTTCGACGACGATCACAACTGGGATTTTCCGGGCGGCGTACAGAAACGTCTGCATTTGCATGCCCGGAAGATCGATATCCCGCATCCGAGCGGCGGACGCCTGCGCGTCACCGCTCCTCTGCCGCCACATATGGTGCAGACATGGAATCTCCTCGGTTTTGACGAGGCATCGGCAGGGGAGCCGGACGACGAATGAAACTGGTCCTTTTCGATTGCGATGGCACGCTGGTTGATAGCGTGCGGCTGATCCATGAGGTAATGGCGCGGACTTTCGTCGACTTCGGCTACAAGCGTCCGGATGTTGCGGCAACGAAATCCATCATCGGCCTCTCGCTCGAGATTGCCATCGCCCGGATGCAAGGCAAGCCGCATGTCGATGACGAAGCGATTGCCATGTCGGCGCATTACAAGTCCATCTCGCCCGGTGTGCGCGACGAGGGCGATATGCAGACGCCGCTGTTCGACGGCATCAAGCCGCTGATCGAGACGCTTGCGGCGCACGATGAAATTCTGCTCGGAGCCGTGACAGGCAAATCCCGCCGTGGTCTGGTGCATACTCTTGAAGTCAACGATTTCACGCCATACTTTGTGGTTTCACGCACCGCCGACGATTGCCCGTCGAAGCCGCATCCGGCCATGGTAACGGAGTGCTGCGACGAAACCGGCATGGATCCGCACGATACCATCGTCATCGGAGATGCGATCTACGACATGCAGATGGCGAAGGCAGCCGGCGCAACCGCGATCGGCGTTTCCTGGGGTTACGCGTCCGTGGAAGAGCTTCTTGCCGCCGGCGCCGATGCGATTGCCCACCACCCGAACGACTTGTTGAGCCATATTCTCTGAGGTGACGCCATGCGCGACCTGTTGAACGACCTTTCTGAAGGTCTGAGCCATCCCGATCCGATCCGCCGCGCGCAGATCCAGATGAAGAAGCCGTTGCCGAAGCGCTTCTACAAGGATGTGACGATCAGCAGCAGTGATGATGGGCACGCAATCGCGCTCGACGGCAAGGTGGTGAAGACACCGGCGCGTCACGCCCTCTCTTTGCCGACGGAAGCCCTTGCCAAGCTGGTGGCAGCCGAATGGGCAGCGCAGACCGATGTAATCGACCCCGGCACCATGCCCGTTACCCGTCTGGTCAACACTGCCATCGATGGGGTGACTGTCGAGAGTGGTGCCGTTTTTGATGAAATCGTGCGCTTTTCGGGCACCGATCTGCTCTGCTATCGCGCTGATCAGCCGGAACGTCTTGTCGAGCGGCAATCGGAGCGCTGGAACCCTCTGATCGAATGGGCAGCACGGGAGATCGGCGCGCGTTTCATTCTTGCCGAAGGCGTCATGCATCAGGAACAACCGCAAGAGGCAATCGCTGCCTTTGCGGCGGCGCTGCGCAAATATGATACGCCGATGGAACTTGCCAGCCTGAATACGATCACGACCTTAACTGGATCGGCCATTCTGGCACTCGCCTTTGCCGAAGGCCGCCTGCCGCTTGCCGAAGTCTGGTCGCTCGCACATCTCGACGAAGACTGGACGATCGAGCATTGGGGCAGCGACGAGGAAGCAGAACAGCGCCGCGCCCAGCGTTTCGAGGAATTTCAGGCGGCAACCGACGTTTTTTCTGCTCTTCACAGTTGAATATTGTTGATTTCCAGTCCTTTATAGCAGCCTTCGTATCTAGCAGGTTCGAAAGTTGGGGCAGGGATGATAGCGTGGGTGAAGTCGGGTGCCATATCGGCACTCGTGGGATGTTTGGTACTAACAGCGTGCTCGACGTGGTCCGCCGATCCCCCGCCTCCGTCCTATGATGTCCGCAGTGCGAGCATCGTGGTCGACAAAGTCATACCGCCGGTTTCACCGGCCTTGATCGATGCTGTCAGCGATCGCGTAAACGCTGCTATTGCCATAACACCCCACAACACCACCTTGCCGGCGGTTGCGCTGACCGTTCGCCTGACTGAGGTCAGCAAGGGGCGCGGCTTCAACAAGGATCGCAATACTGCCAAGGTCAATATCGACGCGGCGTCGCTCGATGGCGGCGCGGTGATTGCCATGGCCTCCTTCGACATAGCGACAACTGCGCCTGACTTGGGCACGGCGGATGAATTGATGGCTGAAGATATCGCCGCCCGCATCCGCGCGATCTTCTCGTTGAATACGCCGCGGCTGTCGGAATAAGCCTATAGCTTCAAAGATTGCTCGCGCCATGCTAAGCCCGAGCAGCGAAGGAGAGAGGGCCGCATGAAGGAAATCCTGTTGGAACTGGAGCGTCGTCGTGAGGTCGCAAGACTTGGCGGCGGGCAGGCGCGTATCGATGCTCAACATGCGCGCGGCAAGCTGACGGCCCGTGAGCGCATCGACATCTTCCTGGACGAAGGCTCCTTCGAGGAGTTCGACATGTTCGTCGAGCATCGCTCGACCGATTTCGGCATGGAAAAGAGCAAGATCGCCGGTGACGGCGTCGTGACCGGCTGGGGTACAGTCAACGGACGTACCGTTTTCATTTTTGCCAAGGATTTCACAGTCTTCGGTGGGTCTCTTTCGGAAGCACATGCAGAAAAGATCACCAAAGTCCAAGACATGGCGCTGAAGAATAGGGCGCCGATCATCGGGATCTATGATGCCGGCGGCGCTCGCATTCAGGAAGGCGTCGCGGCGCTTGGCGGCTATGCCGAGGTGTTCCAGCGCAACGTTCTGGCATCGGGCGTTATTCCGCAGATCTCCGTTATCATGGGGCCATGCGCTGGCGGCGATGTCTATTCGCCTGCCATGACCGATTTCATCTTCATGGTGCGCGACACGTCCTACATGTTCGTCACCGGGCCTGATGTCGTGAAGACCGTTACCAATGAAACGGTCACCTCCGAGCAGCTCGGCGGCGCTTCCGTCCATACGACGAAATCCTCTATCGCCGACGCTGCCTATGACAACGATGTCGATACGCTGCTGCAGGTACGTCGCCTCATCGATTTCCTGCCGCAATCGAACACTGCCGATTTGCCCGAGATCGAGTGCTATCAATCCGTTACCGAGCCGGATACCTCGCTCGATACGCTGATCCCGGCCAATGCCAACAAGCCCTACGACATCAAGGAGCTGATCCTGAAGGTGGCGGACGAGGGTGATTTCTTCGAGATCCAGGAAAGCTTCGCCAAGAATATCGTCTGCGGCTTTGGCCGCATCGAAGGTGCGACGGTCGGCTTCGTCGCCAATCAGCCGATGGTGCTTGCCGGCGTTCTCGACAGCGACGCATCGCGAAAGGCTGCCCGCTTCGTGCGGTTTTGCGATTGCTTCAATATCCCGATCGTCACCTTCGTCGACGTGCCCGGATTCCTGCCGGGGACGGCGCAGGAATATGGCGGCCTGATCAAGCATGGCGCCAAGCTGCTTTTCGCCTATGCCGAAGCGACCGTGCCAAAGCTGACGGTCATCACCCGCAAGGCATTCGGCGGCGCCTATGACGTTATGGCGTCGAAGCATCTGCGCGGCGATCTGAATTATGCCTGGCCGACGGCGCAGATTGCCGTCATGGGTGCCAAGGGCGCAGTCGAGATCATCTTCCGCAAGGACATCGCCGATCCGGAAAAGATCGCAGCCCATACGAAGATGTATGAGGATCGGTTCCTGTCGCCTTTCGTCGCGGCAGAGCGCGGTTATATCGATGAAGTGATCATGCCTAGGTCGACCCGTCGTCGCCTTGCGCAAGGTCTCAGAATGCTGCGCAACAAGGATCTGACCAATCCCTGGAAAAAGCATGACAACATTCCGCTTTAGATCTGTGACAACAAGCCACGGATTTCACACGGAAATTTGATTGGACGTCAAAATCCGTGTTTTCCTGTTCGAAGTACGGCGCTTTATTGCTTCGTGCAGGGGGATTCGAAACTGGAGTTCAAAATGGCGCTTTCCGAACGGCTGAATCAGTATCAGCCTTATGCTCTCACCATCCTGCGTATCGTTGTCGGCCTGTTGTTCATCGAGCACGGCACGCAGAAGCTTTTCGGCTTTCCGGCTGGCGGTCACTTCGATGGCCCGTTGCCGACCTTGATGCTGGTTCAGGGGATTCTCGAAGCTTTCGGCGGTCTGGCGATCGCGTTGGGTTTATTTACCCGTCCTGTCGCCTTCATTCTGTGCGGTAACATGGCGGTTGCCTATTTCATGGCCCACATGCCGCAGAATTTCTTCCCGGTGAACAACCAGGGTGACGCGGCTATCCTTTATTGCTTTATCTTCCTCTTCCTGTTTTTCGCCGGCCCCGGTCCTTTGGCGATCAATAAGAAGTAAGACGTCGCTTTCTTTTCGCCGGGCTCAGTGCATTGAAGGGGTCCGGCGAATAAATTCGTCTCTCGCGTGTTGATCTGTTGTCAGCGACACGGGAGCACTCTTGACAGGATCTCGTTCGCATACCCCTTCGAACGGAGATCCTCATGTCATTTTTCGAACGCTTGCCGCCGCATCAGGCCAAAGCCCTCGCGCTTCTGCGGATCATTGCCGCCGTGCTGTTCATCGAGCACGGCACGCAGAAGCTCTTCGGCTTTCCGCCAGCACCCTTTACGATTACCACGCTATTTCTTGTCGCCGGTTACATCGAGCTTGTCGGTGGCGCTCTGATCCTGATCGGGCTTTTCACCCGTCCCGTCGCCTTTCTGCTCAGCGGCGAGATGGCGATCGCTTATTTCATGGTCCACATGCCGATCAACTTCTTCCCGTCCAACAATCAGGGAGACGGCGCAGTGTTGTTCTGCTTCATCTTCCTGTTTCTGGTGTTTGCCGGTCCGGGAGAATGGGCGCTGGACAATCGCCAGCGCCGGTGACGGAACCTCGTCAGGCCATGAACTTGAGGCCGGCAATGCCGGCGACGATCAAGCCGATGCAGGCCAGGCGAACGATGGTTGCGGGGTCGCCCAGTAGCCAGATGCCCAGCAGCACCGTTCCGACCGTACCGATGCCGGTCCAGACCGCATAGGCGGTGCCCATTGGCAGGGTCTTTACCGCAAGGCCGAGCAGCACGACACTGATTACCATGGAAATGACGGTAAGAACCGTCGGCATGGGCCGCGTGAAGCCGTCTGTATATTTCAGGCCGACAGCCCAGCCAATTTCGAACAAGCCTGCGAGGAAAAGCAGGAACCAAGCCATATTGCGCTCCATTGTTAAGAGCGAGGCCGTCCCCGCGATGTCTACGGCCGGTTTTGGATGCCGGCCGCCGCAGTCGTCTGCGTGATTTCTATATGCCTGCGTCTCCGGCGCCTTTCAAGGCCGGATGCGCAAGTCGGTCACGCCACCATTACTTTTCCAGCCGTTCGGCGTGCCACTTCAAATGGTCGTCCATGAACGTCGAGATGAAATAGTAGGAATGGTCGTAGCGCTCATGCATCCGCAGTGTCAGACCGATATCAGTGCCCTTGATCGCGTCTTCGAACAGCCAGGGGCGCAAGCCATTTTCAAGGAAACTGTCGGCCTTGCCCTGATCGATCAGGAATTCCGGGAAGCGGGCGCCGTCTTCGACGAGCGAGCAGGCGTCATAGCGGCGCCAGGCGGCCTTGTCGCTGCCGAGATATTTTTCGAGCGCCGGAGCGGACCAGTCGGCCGTCGACGGCTGGACGATGGGAGCAAATGCCGAGCAGCTCTTGAACCGATCGGGATTCTTCAGCGCGATCGTCATGGCGCCGTGGCCGCCCATGGAGTGGCCGAAGATGCCCTGCCTGCTCATGTCGGCCCGGAATTGCTTGGCGATGAGCGCGGGCAGCTCCTCGGTGATGTAGCTATACATCCGGTAATGCTCGGCCCAGGGCATTTCCGTGGCGTCGACGTAGAATCCCGCGCCTTTACCCATCTGCCAGTTGGTCAATTCGTCGGGCACGTCGTTGCCGCGCGGGCTGGTGTCCGGGCAGACGATGATCAGGCCGAGTTCTGCGGCCATGCGGCGATACTCGCCCTTTTCCATGACGTTGGCATGGGTGCAGGTAAGACCGGACAGATACCAGAGGACCGGGCACGGTTCCTTGATCGCCTGGGGCGGCACGAAGACGGCAAAGGTCATCTCGCCTTTGCAGGCTTCAGACTGGTGCGAAAAGACACCCTGCATGCCACCGAAGGCGGTGTTTTGGGAAATAATGTTCACGGCGGGTCTCCAGGCGTTTGATGGATTTGCGAGTGCGATGGTCATTCCTTGAAACGCCACTGCGCTCTTTTGGGGATCATGCTTTCGCCCAACGGCAGAGCCGGTCGAAGGTTTCGAGGAAGGCGGAGCGGTCGCGGGGCGAGAAGGCGGCGTTGTAGCCCTTGCTTTCGCCGGTCTCGCGAAGATGTGCGCCGAGATCGCGCATGGCCGTCGCCATGCCGATATTCGTCTTGTCGAAAACGCGTCCGGTCGGTCCTGTCACGAAGGCTCCGGCAGCTACGCAGCGCCCGGCGAGCGGCACGTCGGCGGTAACGACGATGTCGCCTGAGCCGGCATGTTCGGCGATCCAGTTGTCGGCGGCATCGAAGGCGTTGGAGACGATGACGTTGTGTACCATCGGATCCCGGGACGGCCGCAGCCCCGAATTGGCAACAAAGGTCACCTCGATGCCGTGGCGTTCGGCAACTTTCAGGATTTCCGGCTTGACCGGACAAGCGTCGGCATCGACATAAATCATAAAATTCAATCTTTTGAGATGGATGCGACGCTTTTCTTATACACCGCATCCATCTGTTTTACAGTGGCTCTAAGCTCAGTAAATCACGACGCCTCTGACGCTTTTTCCGGAATGCATGAGGTCGAAGCCCTTGTTGATGTCTTCGAGCGGCATGGTGTGGGTGATCATCGGATCGATCTGGATTTTGCCCTCCATGTACCAGTCGA
>NZ_JAELTU010000511.1 GCF_016429015.1 Rhizobium sp. ASV20 | reverse complement strand
GAGATGTGTATAAGAGACAGTCTTAAGCATTTACCTTTCGCAAGTCATCGGCGAAAATAAACTTAAACCGTGACCAGGGCCGAGCATAACCAGGCGCTTTCCGGTGCAGGAATATCCTTGGAGTTACAGTGAAAGTATGTCTGGAAATCTCACAAAAATAGCCATTCAGTTAGACCAATAAAGGGCTTATAGAACCAAAAGCCTGTCATTCATATTTTGTTTAATTAATTTATATTTACTGATATTTCATTCAAACCGATGTAGTGATGCTGTTTCCTATTTAGGGTGTAGATGTGTGAGAGTCCACAAATTCTACAATGACTAATCGCTCTGTGCTCCGTAGGCGGCGCCGGGCCGGGACGCCACTCCGTCATGTTCGCAAATCTCTACATTCAGGTACTTTGTCTCATTGAAACCGTCATAATTATAACGCCAATTACGACTTGATGCAGATGTAAC
>NZ_JAELTU010000510.1 GCF_016429015.1 Rhizobium sp. ASV20 | reverse complement strand
CAACAGCTCTTGATTCTGCAGGATCACTCTGCATAATCTTCCTCGTCTACAGCGATCACCTCTACTCGCTGCGTCCGTCAACATTCGTCAGTGTCTTCCTCAGCATTACAATTTTACTCGATGCCGTCGAAACCCGCTCTTACTTTCGGCGTCACGGAATGGAAGTATTTGGTGGGCTGTCCATTGGTACCATCCTGGTCAAAATCATTTTACTCTCTTTGGAAGAGGTTTCTAAACGACGACTCGCAAAAATTGAGGCAAAGCTTGGCAAAGAAGCAGTCAGCGGCTTCTGGAACCGTTCGCTTTTTGTCTGGCTCAACTCTACACTGCTTCTCGGTTTTCGAAAAGTC
Source organism: Rhizobium sp. ASV20 (assembly GCF_016429015.1). Lineage (GTDB taxonomy): Bacteria > Pseudomonadota > Alphaproteobacteria > Rhizobiales > Rhizobiaceae > Rhizobium. The sequence continues at coordinate 109 of NZ_JAELTU010000510.1, read as the reverse complement.
ATCAAACCAGAAGAACTGCAAGACATGGATCCGGAATTTAGATCAGAACTATTGTACGGAACTTTCGCGCCTCAATGGGAGAAAAGTAAAAGTAAAGTGACCATTCAAG
>NZ_JAELTU010000509.1 GCF_016429015.1 Rhizobium sp. ASV20 | reverse complement strand
TGAATGGCGGTGAGGGCAGCGATACCTATCTCTACTCCGTCAACGACGGCGACGAGTATATCGATGACGAAGCCGGCTCGATGACCGATGTCGACGTCCTGAAGATGAAGGATCTCAACTACGCCGATGTGACCTTCACTCATGACAGCTGGTCGTCGAACCTGGTGCTGACGGTCAATTCGACCAACCACGTCATTACGCTCGATGAGCAGTTCTACAATGCATCCGAAGGCTGGGGTCTTGAGCGGATCGATTTTGCCGACGGCATTTCGGTCGGACTGCAGCATTCGGACGAGGTCTGGAGCTACAAGGGCTCGACTGGCAACGACCATATCGTCGGCGCCATCTGGGGCAAGCAGGACGTCTTCGAGGGTGGCAAGGGTAACGACTTCCTGAGCGGGGAAGCCGGCAGCGACACCTATATCTATTCGAAGGGCGATGGTTCGGACATTATCTATG
>NZ_JAELTU010000508.1 GCF_016429015.1 Rhizobium sp. ASV20 | reverse complement strand
CATCTAACCACAAAAACGCGCTACAGTTATCCGCCCCCTTTACGATTCCTTACACTTACTACCAAAATGGTAATACTAACCACAAATACTATACTAATAATTCCCCCACTTTACGCGGTAAATATCGGTGTATTACCTTAGCCTCTCCGGTTTACTAGAACCCTTTGTGGTATAATATTATAAAATATATTATCTAGTTATACGCTAAAATATTACGTATCCCCCCGTTAACCGTATTTATAAATCGGATCCCTAAAATCTCCGTCGAACGCGCTAGCCCTCCGCCTAGCATATGCATAATCACCTATAATCGCTCGCGGAACTACTCTACGCTACGGCCGTACCTGTCTCTTATACACATCTGACGCTGCCGACGAAATTCTTGGAGTGTAGTTCTCGGGGGGCGGCGGAGCATGAAGGGGGGGGGGGGGGGGGGGGGGGGGGGGGGGGGGGGGGGG
>NZ_JAELTU010000507.1 GCF_016429015.1 Rhizobium sp. ASV20 | reverse complement strand
TAATAATAGTATAGTAAAATACCAAAAGTAGCAAAATCCAACAACGCTGCTCCTCCACTATCGTCGCTCTTTCAATACCTTAAATTGTTGCTCAAGATTCTCCCACGTTTTTGGCGATAAATTTCCTGCAAACCATGTTCCATCATTGTGACATTTTCGAGAACAGTCAGCGCATAGACGGCGGCTATATCGACATTCGCGTCTTTAAAAAAAAAGTTCACCATCGTGCCAGGAGGATTGCTTCGCGTTTCTGCGATCTCCCCTTGTCTCAACACAGCAGGGGCAAAGTCTGCGCCAGTGATGAGATTGGCCTTGGTTAAGGAGTTCACGCAGATGAAGACAGAGTCTGCTTTGCCACATAAAGGAATTGCGCTCTTTCTGCTTCGATTTGCTTGAAAAGCCATTGTATAAAGCTAATAAGCCGTTGTTATGTCGTTTGCTGGGCGACTTGCTCTCTATGCG
>NZ_JAELTU010000506.1 GCF_016429015.1 Rhizobium sp. ASV20 | reverse complement strand
CTTCAGGGCCGCCAGCAATCTATGTATAGTCGCGGGATGAAAAGTCTTTGTGCTTTTGCCTTGAAACAGGGTAGATAAAAAAAAAAGATAAAAAAAAAGAATCAACGCGAAAAAAAAAACCCGTCCGCCCTACTTTCCTTTGCCAACGCCAATGCAATGCTTAAAATCAGAATGTTACAAACGGTACTTTAGCTTGATTGTGGCCATTCAAGCAGCCAGCGCCCGTTGTCAAGAAGGGTTCATGGTATCATGACCAAGAGTCTAGTCATACAGAGTGTATAAGAAAATCTCAATGTGCAGGGCAACATTGCGCCGGTGGTTTTGGGTGGAATTAAACCTTGCGGAAATCTGAAAGCGGTCAGTATCTTAATATTCCCAAGACTGTATAAACTCAGTAAACATACCTTGCAACACGGGATAGATCATTTCAAAAGCCTGGTAAATCTCTTCGCGCACCTTGGC
>NZ_JAELTU010000505.1 GCF_016429015.1 Rhizobium sp. ASV20 | reverse complement strand
CAAATGTCGATGAAGGATACTATAATAATTTCCACCTGGATCGTGCCAGATCCTGTATATATGGCGAATGACGGCACCAGCACAACATAACAAGATGCTTTGGTTTTGACAGTAATGCGTTTGGGACGGCGCCTATTATAACACTTGCTTCTAATATTTTTGGCGGCCCCCCAGCAACAACGATGGGAAGCTACAGAAAAGTCTTTTTCATTTTGCTCCAGACTATCTCGTCCTGCATTTGCGAATGAACGAGGAGTCGGGACCTTTTTACTGGGCTTCAGCGACTGTTTGGCGTGATTGATAGATTGGGAAAGATGCAGCAGGCGTTGCATCTTGACGGCCCTGGTGTTTTTCATTCATCTTCACCTTGAGCTTCCACGTCACGCTGCGCCTACACATCGCACGGACTGGAACTACGACCAGCATTGCTTCTTTTTTGTTTTATAAAACACCTACACACACA
>NZ_JAELTU010000504.1 GCF_016429015.1 Rhizobium sp. ASV20 | reverse complement strand
CCATTTACATCTGCGACTATCGCAAATTTTCCGTATCAGCTTCCGCGAAGCTCCTGGCTCCTATCAGCAACGCGTATAGGCTGTTTATAATTTACTTACGGTATTACAGACAAAAAAGCTCCTTTAGGCAGTTAGTATATGCGATGTAACATCATAATATCCGATTTTCTCAAACTCACTTGGCTGGGCGAGGTCTTGGCATGCACGCTTAAAAGCTGAAAAGTCCGCAGGTGCTGTAGTCTGTTTCGGAGGCTGAAGAGGGTCATTGCTGCGCGAGTGAGCCTGTAGAGGCCAGTAGAAGCAACGATGGAATCAGGTTTTCCGCGGGCAAAGTCGAGATCGCACGTGGTGGCTCCGCAGCCACAGTAATGCGGCCTTAAAATTGACCCGTCTTATCCTATCATTGAGATTCCACGAAGCCGGCCGACAAAGCGCTGTAAGCGCCGCTGATTCAGTTTTGGAC
>NZ_JAELTU010000051.1 GCF_016429015.1 Rhizobium sp. ASV20 | reverse complement strand
TATCACGCCATCCTCGCGAGTGTGGCTGCCGGCAACACTGCCGGTGTCATGCCTAAGTCGGTCCTCGATCTGATGCACTGGCCGATGGTTTCGCCGACGCACCAGCTCGCCACCGTCGATACCATGCTCATCTCTCGCCGGCAGGACCGCCCGAACGCATTCGCCGCGTTTCGCGAGGTCCTCGTCACCACCAAGGCCAGCGTCGCCCGACGGGTGGCGCATTAGCCGAGTTTCGTCATTCATTCCCGCCATATCTCTTCAAGACTGGTTTCATCATGCAGCGTCCAGCCCCCCAGAAGGCGAGAACCGGTCGGTTCCGCCTGTTTTCCCCGATCCTCGCCGGTGCCACGCTCCGCGAACGGTTGATGGCGTGCCTCGGTGCGCTGATCGGCATCGGTCTTACCGGCGTCATCAGCGGCTACTTCTTTGGGCAGGGGCCGCATCTTCCGCTCATCGTCGCGCCGATGGGCGCGTCCGCCGTGCTGCTTTTCGCCGTGCCCGCCAGTCCGCTCGCCCAACCCTGGTCGATCATCGGCGGCAATACAATCTCTGCCATGATGGGTATCATCGCAGCCTATCTCATCCATGACCCAATTATCGCAATCGGGGTCGGCGTCTCGCTGGCGATCGCCGCAATGTCGCTGACGCGCTGTCTTCATCCGCCGGGCGGCGCGGCGGCGCTGACGGCAGTTCTCGGCGGCCCGGTGGTTGCGGGCTGGGGGTTCCTGTTTCCCTTCATACCGGTTGCCTTGAATTCGTGCATTCTCGTCGGCCTCGGACTGGTGTTCCACAAGCTTTCGAAACGCAATTATCCGCATGTCGCGGCGAGGCCTGTGGAAAATACTCATCAGACGCGCGATCTGCCGCCGCCTTTGCGCGTGGGCTTTCGCGAGGAAGACGTCGATTCCGCCCTGGAAGTCTTTGACGAGACTTTCGATATCGACCGTGCAGACCTCAGCCGGCTGTTGCGCCAGGTTGAGCTGCAGGCGGCCATGCGGTCGCACGGCGACATCAGCTGCGCGGATATCATGTCGCGCGATGTCATCGCCATCACTGAGAATGCAGAGCCGGATCATGCCCGTTATCTTCTGTTGAAGCACAATATCCGCACGCTGCCGGTGAAGGATCGGGAAGGGCGGCTGATCGGGACGATCGGCCTGCGCGAGCTTTCGGAAGGCATCGGCAGCATCGAGCGGGCGCTGTCAAAGCCGGAGACTGCCGATGCTGCCGACCCAGCTCTATCGCTCCTGCCCGTTTTGACCGATGGACGCACACATGCCGTCATCGTCGTCGATGCCGATCGGCGGGTGCTCGGTCTGATCTCGCAGACCGATCTGTTGAGCGCCATGGCGAGGCTTCTGGCGGCTGGAGACGCGGCAGCTGCCCGAAACGACAGACCCGGCCCATTAGTCGCTTCATGATGGAATTCACCGGGCCGGATTGCGTTTTGGCCGTTCGAATGGTGCGCTGCAGGCCGAGAGCATCGCATCCTATAGCCTGAAAGCGACCCCATATTTGGGAGGGAAATTTTACCTTTCATTCACCTTATGGTTACTAAGGTTCACTTGTTAATAATGAGGAAGCCTCTGATGAAGAAGATTTTCATTGCCATCGTTGCCGCTGCAACGCTTGCGGCACCGCTTGCCAATGCACAGGAATGGCCCCGCCGTCATCATGACCGCCACGGCGATTATCGCCGGGATGTACCGCCGCCGCGCGGAGCTGGCCGACCTGGATGGGGGCCTCATCGTGGCGCTGATCGGCCTGGTTATTATCATGGTTATCGCGGCTATCGCGATCGGCGGCCCGGCTATCGTCGTCATGGCGACGGAATGTGGTATCCCGCCGCTGCCTTCGCGCTTGGTGCCATCGTTGGCGGTGCCCTTAACAACTAAGCTGCGGCATAATCATAAGCCAGACAAGGGCCGGGGCTTTCGCTCCGGCCCTTGTCTATTTGGTCCGCTCGATCCTATGCATCCAGGGACAGCCGAAGGCTGGCCGACATATCGGCTGCGACATCACGCAGCGCGGTGACGAATTTTTTGGCTTGAGCCGTACGGTTGCTGCGAGCCGGCCGCCAGACCGACAGAAGGTAAGGCACCGAGACCGAGAGCCGCCGAAACACCACGTTGCGGCCTGTATGGCTTGCCGCAGTCAATGGATTGATCACCGAAATACCCACGCCGACCGCGACCATGGCGCAAACGCTCGCCGCAGTCGTGGTTTCCGCGGCATAGTCGCGAGCAACGCCCGCCGACTGAAACACCCCGTCTAGCTTGTGGCGATAAGGATCGTTTTGGCCGAAATAGATGAAGGGCTGGCCGGTGAAATCCGTAGGTGTCAGCTCTCTTTGGCCCGCCAGGCGATGCCCCTGCGGCAAAACGCAAACCATGTCGCCCGCGACGATGGTTTCGCTTGTGGCTCCTTCGCGTTCAGCGAGGCTTTCCGTCAGGCCCAGGTCGAAAACCTGGGTTGTCATTTCATGACGCAAGGAAGGTTCCTCATGGGAGTGGATCGAGAAATGTACGGGCGGTCGCGCCCGCAACAGACACTGAATTGCTCGCGGAATGATTGATTCGGCATAGGCAGGAATGGTGGCAATGCGGAAATTGGCCGCGCTGCGGGTACGAATGGCGGTCGCCGCGCGATTGATCTCGTCCATCCCGACGAAGGAGCGCAGCACCACCTCATGCAGCAATACCGCCTGCTCAGTCGGCGTCAGCCGCTTGCCGAAGCGTTGGAAAAGCTCGAAGCCGAGGCGCTGTTCTATCTCGCGAATTTCGCGGCTGAGCGTCGGCTGCGAACTCCCCAGCCGTATGGCGGCAGCTGTGACGCTCTTGTTGACCATCACCGCGTTGAATACGTCGATTTGTCGCTGATTGAGTTTCAAATCAGATCCTCCTTGGCCGCCTTATATCAAAAATGAATAAAAACGGCAGAAGAAGCATTTCATAATCATGTCATAATCTGAAATCTTCCCGCAACCGCAACTTTGAATGCACATCATGACCGATACGATTGCCTCTTCCCAAATAAGCAAGACCGAAACACCGAGCCGCTGGCTGGCTCGCGGAAGCGATGGCCGACTGCACGCGGAAGACGTGTCGATCGACCGCATTGCCGGTGCTGTCGGCACGCCTTTCTATTGTTATTCCGCGGGCGCGTTGCGGCAAAATTACGAGATTTTGAAAACGGCAACCGCAGCGTCGAATGTTTCCATCTGCTTTGCCGTCAAGGCCAGCAGCAACATCCATGTGCTGGCTGAACTCGCGCGCCTTGGCGCCGGCATGGATATCGTTTCGGGCGGGGAGATGGCGCGAGCGCTTGCTGCCGGAACGCCGCCGGAACGCATCATCTTTTCCGGCGTCGGCAAGACGCGGGGCGAGATCCGGGCCGCTCTCGAGGCCGGTCTGCATCAGCTCAATGTCGAGAGCCCTGCAGAGCTGGAAATCGTAGCGGAGGTGGCTAGCGAAACGGGCATCCGCGCGCCGGTCGCGCTGCGCGTCAATCCGGACGTGGACGCCCGCACGCATGCCAAAATCACGACTGCAAAGAAGGACAGCAAGTTCGGCATTGCCATTGGCGAGGTCCCGGCCATTTACGCGGAAGCCTCGATGCGGCCCGAGCTGAATATGGTTGGTCTTGCCGTGCATATCGGCTCGCAGATCCTCGACCTCTCGCCCTTCCGCGACGCCTGGGCGGCACTGGCTGATCTGGTACGGCGGTTGCGCGCGGCCGGGCTAGCCGTCGAGAGACTGGATCTGGGTGGCGGACTGGGGATCGGCGATGATACGCAAGCCGGCCCCGACCTTGTGGAATATGCCTCGATCATCGCAGAGACCGTCGGCGACCTTGGTTGCGCGCTGAATGTAGAGCCGGGCCGCTGGCTGGCGGGGCGCACTGGCATCCTGGTCAGCGAGGTCCTCTACCTCAAGGAAAGCGCGGGTGTACCGATTGCGGTGATCGACGCCGCCATGAACGATCTCATGCGCCCGGCTCTCTATGGTGCACAGCATCCTCTGCTGACGGTGGAGGCGCGGCGCCCAGTCGAAAGTGACGATATCTGCCGGATCGTCGGTCCCATCTGCGAAAGCTCGGACGATTTCGGAAAATATCAGGGGTTGGGCACAATCGTCGCCGGCGATCTCGTAGTTTTCGACAATGCGGGAGCCTACGGCGCCGCGATGTCGTCGACCTATAATTCTCGCGATCTCGTTCCCGAAGTCCTGGTCGATGGCGCGCAGTTCCGGGTTATTCGCCGCAGGACAAACATCGCCGATGCCCTGGAACTGGAACAGGCTGGATCATGGCTGGCTGGCGAAAGTTCCGCCGGTTAAATGGTAGTATTAATCGTGGGATTGTGCGACAGGCCCCACGAAACAGAAATCAAGTCGCTGGTGCAGGGGCCGTGATAGCGGCCGCTGCCGGGAAACCGAAAAACCGCCAAGAGGTGAAATGTGAATACTAAAATGAAATTGCTGATGGCGACCGGTTTGGTCAGCCTTACCCTGTTCTCGCCAGTTCTGGCCGAAAACATGTTGCGCGTGTCCTACACGGAAGATCCGAAGACCGCTGACGGCCAGATGACGTCGGATGACTATACGCTTCCGCTCAACATTTTCGACCGCCTGATCGAAGCTGAAACCACCAAGCCCGGCGAATCCGCTCTGGTGCCCGGTCTTGCTGAGAAATGGGAGATTTCCAGCGACGGTCTGACCTACACTTTCCATCTGCGTCAGGGCGTGAAGTTTCACAACGGCGCCGAACTCACCGCCGACGATGTGGTCTACACCTTCGACCGGATGCTCAATCCGGCAACCAAGGCGCTCGGCACCGACATCCTGACCTTTGTTGCAGGTTCGAAAGATCGGCTTGACGGCAAGGCCAACAATGTTTCGGGTCTGAAGGCGGTGGACAAGTACACCGTACAGATCCAGCTCAGCCAGCCCTATGCCGCCTTCCTCGCGCTGCTCGCAAGTCCGCAGGCTTCGATCTACAACCGTGCCTTCACCGAAGCCGCCGGCGACAAGTTCGGTCTGACGCCGGAAACCACCAATGGCACCGGGCCGTTCATTCTGCGTGACTACACGTTGAACGACAGCCAGACGCTTGAGGCCAACGACAACTATTTCCGCGGCCGGCCGAAGCTCGACAAGCTGCTCATCCGCGTGGTTTCCGATTCCGAGACGCTGCGGATGCTTTTCGAATCCGATGAAATCGATGTGTTCGATCTCGACTATGCTCCGACACAGACGCCTTACTTCTACGGAAGCGACCAGTGGAAGTCTCTCATCCGCTCCGGGCCGCGCGTCGGACTTTACTACTATAACATCAACCAGAAGAAGAAGCCGTTCGACGATCCGCGCGTGCGTCGCGCCTTCCAGATGTCGATCGACCGTCAGGCCATTCTCGACAAGAACTTCTACGGCAAGGGCAAGCTGGAAGACGGCGTCATGCCGCGTGGCCTGACCTGTTACGCGGCCGCCGCCCCGATCGAGCACAACCCAGCCAAGGCGAAGGAGCTGCTCGCCGAGGCCGGCTATCCGAATGGCGTGGAAGTCAACCTGCAGCAAGTGTCGAGCTGGTCGCCCAAGTGGTCTGACATGAACCAGATCATTCAGGCGCAGGTGGCGGAAGCCGGGTTCAAGGCCAATATCGTCACCACCGATGAAGCTGCCTGGCTGGCCGCTCGCAAGGTGGGCGATTCGGATGCTTACACCCAGGTCTGGTCGGCGGATTTCAACGATCCGGACAACTTCTTCTATACGTTCTTCTCGGAGAGCGGCAGCAAGGTCCGGGCCTACAACAACAATGACCCGGAAGTGTTCGCATCGGTCGAGAAGGCACGCAGCCTGACGGACCCGGCAGCTCGCTGTAAGCTCTATCAGGATCTGACTGCGCAAATCGTCGGTAAAGACGCCGCCTGGGTGCCGTTGTTCAGCCTCGACCACAGCTTCGTCGTGCAGAAGCGCGTGAAGAACTTCGTCGTTCCATGGAACGGTTGGAGCGACATGAGCTACTACAAGGTCGAGGTCGAGTAAGACCAGGCCGTAACACGTCATGGCGGCCGCGTAATTCCACGCCCGAAAAGATTTCGGGCCACGGAATTATGCGGCGGGGCGCGTGCGGATAAGCTCGCGTCCCTCGCCACCGTCCATTCGCCCTTTCGCGCGGGCGCCGCTGAAAGAACACTTCCCCGATGCTGATGTTTGCGATCCGACGCATTCTCGTTTCGATTCCGGTGCTCATCGGGATCACCGCCATTCTTTTCGTCATGCTGAACGTGGTGCCGGGCGATCCGGTGGCACTGATGATGAAGGAACACGCCAGTGCCGATGTCATCGCGCGTATTCGTGCGCAGATGCATCTCGATGACCCGCTGCTTACCCGCTATCTGCGTTTTCTCTGGGATGCGCTGCATGGCGATCTCGGCACATCAATCAAGCTTAATCGCAGCGTGACGACTCTGATCCTCACCGCATTTCCAGCCACCTTGTTGCTGGCGGCCTGCGCTGCCGTCGTCTCGTGGATCATCGGCATTCCGGCGGGTATTCTCTCTGCAGTACGACGCGACAGTCTGCTCGATCATTTCTTCATGGGATTTTCGCTGCTTGGCGTCTCGATGCCGATCTTCTGGTCCGCATTGCTTCTGCAGTATATTTTTGCCCTGAAGCTGAAATGGCTGCCCGTTTCCGGTTTCTACGGCTGGAAATATCTGATCCTGCCGGCCATCGTACTGGGTTGGAGCTCGGCAGGCGTCATTGCCCGTCTTACGCGCTCGAGCCTTCTCGAAGTCATGCGCCATGATTATATCCGCACCGCCCGTGCCAAGGGTCTGCGCGAGCTTCGCGTCATCTCGCGCCACGCGCTGAAGAATGCGCTGATCCCCGTGGTGACGATCATGGCAATTCAGGTGGCGACGCTGCTGTCGGGCGCCGTCATCACGGAAGCGATTTTCGGCATCCCCGGAGTTGGCCGTATCTCGGTCAACGCAATCCAGTCGCGCGATATGCCGTTGCTGCAGGGTTCGGTACTGTTTGCGACCGCATTGGTGATCCTTGGAAATCTGATCGCCGACATTCTCTATTCCGTCCTGGATCCCCGTATTCGCTCCGAGATGAAGAAGGACGCCTGATGAGCCTCCCTGCCGAAGTCATCACTGGGGAGAACGCTCCCGAAACCATCGAGGAAGCCAGCTTCCTTGGCGACAGCCTGCGCGCCTTCCGCAAGAACCGCATGGCCATGGCGGGGCTTGCCTTCGTCCTGCTGCTGGTTCTGTTGACAGTCTTCGCGCCGTGGATCAGCCCGCACGATCCCTACCGCGTGGCTTTGAACGAGCAATTGTTGCCGGCCTCTACGACCTATTGGCTCGGAACCGACAATTTCGGTCGGGATGTGCTGACGCGCATTCTCTATGGTGCGCGCATCTCGCTCGTGGTCGGTATCGTGCCAAGCTTGATCTCGCTGATCATCGGCACGGTGCTCGGCATTCTCAGCGGCTATTTCGGCAACCGCACGGATTTCGTGGTGATGCGGCTCGCCGATATGATGATCGCATTTCCATCGCTGCTGCTTGCGATGGTGGTGATGTATACGCTCGGGGCCAACCTGCTCAATATCTTCCTCGCCCTGGCGCTGGTGGGTTGGGCCGGAGTGGCGCGCGTCGTGCGCGCGCAGACGCTGGCCCTGAAGCAGAAGGAGTTTATCGAAGCAGCGCGGGCGGGCGGCACCGGCCGGGCGACCATCATGTTCCGCCATATCTTTCCGAACGTGATTCCGACTCTCATCGTGTTGTTTTCCTTGTCGATCCCGGAAGCGATCATGTGGGAATCGAGCCTCAGCTTTCTGGGCGTCGGCGTGCAGCCGCCGGAGGCAAGCTGGGGTCTGCTGGTCGCCAAGGGCAAGGAATATCTGTTTCAGGCGCCACTCGTGGCGATCTCACCCGGGGTGGCGATCCTGCTGACCGTGCTTGCCTTCAACTTTATCGGCGACGGGCTGCGCGATGCGCTCGATCCCTCCATGAAGGACTGAACCGATGGCATCCGCATCCGATACAGTACTCAGCGTGCGCGAATTGCGCACCGAATTCCGCGGCGACCGCGGCAATGTCCGCGTGCTGGACGATATCTCCTTCGATGTCGGGCGGGGACGCATCGTTGGACTCGTGGGCGAATCCGGTTCCGGCAAGAGCATGACCGCGCTCTCCCTGATGGGGCTGGTGCCCAAGCCGCAAGGGCATGTCAGTGCAAAAAGCATCATGCTCGACGGCACCGACCTTGCGACGTTGACGCCCGATGGAATGCGCCGCGTTCGTGGCAGCGAGATTTCCATGGTGTTTCAGGAGCCGATGACGTCACTCAATCCGGTGCGCAAGATCTGGGATCAGGTCGGCGAGCCGCTGGCGATCCATCACGGGCTCAAGCGCAAGGAGATCCGCGAGCGCGTTCTGGAGATGTTCGAACTGGTGGGCATCCCCGAGCCGAAGGCTCGACTGGATGCCTATCCTCATGAGCTTTCAGGGGGATTGCGCCAGCGTGCCATGATCGCCATGGGGCTGATCTGCGAGCCGAAGCTGCTCATCGCCGACGAACCGACGACGGCTCTCGATGTGACGACGCAATCGCAGATCCTGAAGCTGATGCTGGATCTGCGTGACCGCGTCGGCACGGCGATCATCATGATCACGCATGATCTCGGCATCATCGCCGAAATGTGCGACGAGGTGAATGTCATGTATGCCGGGCAGATTGTCGAACAGGCCGATGTGTTCGACCTCTTCGAGCGTCCATCTCATCCCTATACGCGCGGACTTCTGGCATCGATCCCCAAGGCAGGCGCGGCGCGTGTCTCCAAACGGATGCCCAGCATTCCGGGCATGGTGCCCAATCTCGCTAAATTACCGCCGGGCTGTCGTTTCGGCCCGCGCTGCGGCGACACCATGGCGATCTGTCAAAAGGCGCCTGCGCTTGCAGGCGTGGAGCAGGGGCATGTGGCGCGTTGCTGGCTGCACGCGCAACAGGAAACGAGCGGGCAAGGAGCGTCATCGTGAACGACATCGTACTTTCAGCTCGTGATCTCAATAAACACTATCCGGTGGGTGGCGGATTCTTCGGTAGTGGCGCCCGCTCGGTGCGCGCTGTCGACGGCGTTTCTCTCGACATATACGAGCGCGAGACTTTCGCTCTCGTCGGTGAATCCGGTTGCGGCAAGAGTACCCTCGGCCGGGTGATGTTGCGCCTGATAGAAGCAACCTCGGGTACGATCCGCTACCGCGGGCAGGAATTGACCGAGTTGGACGAAGGTGGCATGCGCACCCTGCGCAAGAAGCTGCAGATCGTGTTCCAGGACCCTTATGCGTCGCTCAACCCGCGCATGCGCATCGAGGAAATCCTGAGCGAGCCGTTGCGCACGCACGGCTATGGATCCGCCGAGGCGATCCGCGAGCGTTGCGCCGAGCTTCTCGACATGGTGGGGCTGCGGCGGCAATATCTGCGCAACTATCCGCACCAGTTTTCCGGCGGCCAGCGCCAGCGCATCGGTATTGCCCGCGCCCTTGCCAACAGCCCGGATTTCGTTGTGTGCGACGAGTCCGTTTCGGCGCTCGATGTTTCGATCCAGGCGCAGGTCCTGAACCTGCTATCCGACCTTCAGGAAGAGTTGGGTCTGACCTACTTCTTCATCACCCACGACTTGAGCGTCGTTCGGCAATTTGCCGATCGTGTGGGGGTTATGTTCCTCGGCCGTCTGGTGGAGGTTGGGCGGACGGAGGAAATCTTCGCCAAGCCGCTACATCCCTATACGATGTTCCTGATTTCGGCGGTGCCGCTTGCCGACCCGCGCCAGCGCGGCCGTGAAAGGCCGGTGCTGAAAGGCGAAATTCCGAGCCCGATGAATCTGCCTTCGGGCTGTCGCTTTCATACGCGCTGTCCTTTTGCCAAGGACATTTGTCGGGTAGAAGATCCTGCCCCACAGCAGCGGGACGGCCGGATGGTCGCCTGTCATTTTCCGTTAGAGGCTTGAAGGAGATGGACTTGGATCTGATCGTGAAACGCGCCGGCGAAGGCTGGCAGGCGAGCTATGGCGATAAGGTCTGGCGTGCAGCGGTGGGCAGCAGCGGCATCCAAGCCGAAAAGACCGAGGGCGATGGTGTGAGCCCGATCGGCTGCTGGCCGATCCGCCGGGTGCTCTACCGCTCCGACAAACTGGCCGCGGTTCCAGTCTCCGTGTTCGAAACTGCCATTATCGATCCGCAGGACGGCTGGTGCGATGCGGCCGACCATCCCGACTACAATCGCCCGGTGCGTTTGCCCTTTGCAGCCAGCCATGAAGAGATGTGGCGCAAGGACGATCTCTATGACATCGTCGTAGTGCTGGGCCAAAACGACGATCCGATAATCCCGGGCGGCGGAAGCGCCATTTTCTTGCATGTTGCCAGCGAAGGCTACGGTCCGACTGCGGGTTGTGCCGCATTGACGCTGGAGCACCTTCAGGAGTTTCTGGCGATGGCCGAGCCCGGCACGCGGCTCTGCTTTCAGGGGTAAGCCATGACGAAGGTTGATCATGCGGCGCTGGAGCAGGCGCTGAACTTGCTGCCGGATCGCTATCGCGGCCCGGCGGGTGTTGTGGGCGTGGTGAAGGATGGCGAAGTCATCGCCCGCCGCGCCTGGGGGTTTGCCGATATGGAACGCCGCCTGCCGATGACCACGGCAAGCCGCCTGCCGATCTGCTCGATCTCGAAACATATGACCTGCGCCTTGCTGCTGGATATGTTCGATGGTCCCGAGGCACTCGATCCGTTGTTGCCGGAGCTTTTGCCGAATTTCCAAGGCTCGCTGCCGCGGGTGGCCGACCTCTGTCACAACCAGTCCGGCCTGCGCGATTATTGGGCTTTGACGGTTCTGCAGGGGGCTGTGCCTGAGGCTGTGTTCACCGAGGAGGATGGCTTGCGCCTCCTGTCGCAGGCACGATCGGGACATTTCGCGCCTGGTATGGGCTACTCCTACAGCAATGGAAATTTCCGCCTGCTGGCTGAGTTGATCCGCCGCGCCAGCGGTCGCAATTTCGGCGAGTTGCTGCGCGAGCGTATCTTCGGTCCGGCTGACATGACCAGTGCAGTCCTTGCGCCGGACACGCGTGAGAGACTGGATGGCGTCATCGGCTATGAGGGCAATGACGGGGTAGGCTTCCTGCCCGCCAAGAGCGGCATCTTCTGGTTCGGAGATGCCGGCATTTCTGCTTCCCTCGACGACATGCTGGCATGGGAGCGCCATATCGACGCGACGCGCAACGATCCGAAAAGCCTTTACAATCGGATCAGCGTTCCCGTCTCCTTCGCCGACGGCAAGCCTGCCTCCTACGGCTATGGAATTCGTCGCGAGCCGCTCGCCGGCTATGATATCACCTCCCATGGTGGAGGCTTGCGCGGCTTCTGTTCCTATCGAATGCACATTGCCTCCGAACGGCTGTCGATCGTGGTCATTTTCAATCACGAAGCCAGCGCCATGCGTGCAGCCTGGTCGCTGATGGAGGCTGCGCTTGGCTGCCGCATCGGCGAGGACGCGGTTCCGGCCGAGGGCTGGTCTGGTCTCTGGCTGGATGAAGTGCAAGGGCTTTATCTTCGCACCGAAGAGCAAAAGGATGGCGTGCGGCTTAACTACGCGACGGCCGCCAGCCTGTGCACGCCCGTGGCAGATGGAAACTTGCGCGCGCGTGAGATCGTGCTTCGGCACAACGGAGAGGGTCTGCTCATGGAGCGACCGGGAGAAAATCTCTCTGTTGACGCAAAGCCAGTCGCGCCGGTGGAATGGGCCGATGGGGTCGGAATTGCCGGCGCTTATGCTTCGGACGAGATTGACGCGAAGCTGGAAATCGAAGCGCGTGACGGCGCAGCCTATGTCGGTTTCGAGGGCATGCTGGGCCAGGGGCCGGTGGAGCGCATGTATCCGCTCGCGAATGACCTCTGGATCATCACGACACGCCGTTCCATGGATGCTGCCCCGCCGGGCGACTGGACGGTGCAGATCAGGCGTAATGCCTCCGGCGAGATATCAGGCCTTACGCTTGGGTGCTGGCTTGCCCGCAACATCGAGTACCGCCGGATTTGATCCCACCGCTCGAAGATTTTGACCGCTGCTCTTGAGCGCAGCGGTTCAAACAGCGCGATGCCGCAAGGGCAATTGGATGCGAACGCGGGCGCCCTGCCACGGGCCGTCCAGGATCGCAATGCTGCCGCCGTGCAACTGCGCGATCTGGCGGGCGAGATTGAGCCCGAGCCCAGAGCCGCGAGAGTGAGGATGCACGCGGTAGAAGGGTTCGAAGACATTCTTGTGCTCTTCGACCGGAATTCCCGGACCTTCGTCGTGAATCTCCACCCCGGCCGTCCGGTCGACCGTGACGGTGATGGTGCCCTTGCCGCCGCCGTGCTCGATGGCATTGCGAACGATGTTGATGAGCAGCTGTTCGATCTGCAGCGCGTTGATCTCGACCTCGACCCTGCCGTCCGGCGGTTCGAAAGCGAGATCATAGCCGGCCTCGATCGCAAGCGGAGCCAAATCGGCCACGACCCGGCCCGTAAATTCCGCAAGGTCGACGACCCGGCGATGCTCGCTGGGGCGATCAAGCGATTGATGATCAAGCAGCTGCTGCGCCAGGTGTGAGAGACGCTCGATATCCTGCCGCAGCCGTAGCGTCTCCGGCTCTTCCGTCAGCAACTCGGCGCGCGTGCGCAAGATGGCGATCGGCGTGCGCAGCTCATGCGCTGCGTCCGTTAGAAAGCGATTGTGGCTATCGATGCCTTGGGCGAGCCGGGTAAGGGCCTGGTTGAAAGCGTTGACCAGCGGGACGACTTCCTGGGGCACGTTTTTGACAGGCAGTTGCATGGCGCGGGTATCGAAATCGATCCGGGCTGCCTGGTTGGCCGTGCCAATCAGGCCAGCAAGCGAGCGACGCACGACGGCCGGCGTTGTAACAAGGGTGGTTACGCCCATCGCGAGGATGATCGGCAAGAGGACGATACCGAGCGAAGCCAGCAGGCCAGGAAGAACCCGAGGCCAATCGGCGGTGCCGTCGGGCTTGCGCGCCATGTCGACGATGGCTGTAATACTGAGGTCGAAACCTTCCGAGTCCGATCGCGAATGAAATGTCGATGTGACGACCTGGACGGTTCCCGCCTTGGTGTCCACTTTCTGGACGAGGGCTTCGGGTCGCATTTCACGCCCATCGTGTTTGCCTGCAAAACCGATGCTCGCGTGGTCGACCACGCTCAAGAGGTTGCCGAGATCGCGATCGTAATCCGGGGGCGCTACGCCCACGCGCGCTGTCTGCCCTGTTTCGTCGTGAATGATGTACCAGACCTTGGGATGCTGCGCGCGAAATTGCTTGAGTTCGTCGGTATCCTGAATGACCAGCTTGCCGTCCTTGTCACGATCGATGGCGGTGGTGATGGCAGTCACCGCTGCCTCGTTGTCAATCAGGAGCCTCGGCTTCACCAGCGACAGTACGACGATCAGCAGGATGATGAAGAACACCAGCATGGCGGCCTGCAGTAGAATCAGCCGCCGCACAAGAAGCCATTGCAGGGAGCGGGTGCGCGCCAGCTTCATGAAACGGCCCGCAGCAAGTAGCCCAGGTTACGGATGGCGCGGATTTCGATGCCGGCGGACAGATCGTCCAGCTTGCGGCGCAGGCGCGAAATATGGGCATCGAGCGCGTTCGAGCCGATCTCGTCGTCGAGAGAGTAGACCGCTTCCTCTAGCACGCCACGCATCACGGTTCGACCGGGCCGGCGGATCAGGGTCTCAAGGACCAGACGTTCGCGGCGCGGCAGGTCGAGGGGTTGATCGTCGATCAGCGCTTCGCGATGGCGGAAGTCATAGGTGAGACGACCGACGATTGTGTGATCCGCCCGCAGTATGTACGGACGCCGGAGCAGAGCTTTCAATCTGGCGATGAGTTCCTCGGTCGCGAAGGGCTTGCCCAAATAGTCGTCGGCGCCTGCGTCGAGCCCGGTGATGCGGTCGCGCAGATCGCTCATCGCTGTCAGGGCAATTACCGGAGCCTCGATGCGCAAGGCCCGCAAGCGCGGGATCAAACCGAGTCCTTCACCGTCAGGCAGGCGCCTGTCGAGTACAATGGCATCATAGGTGCCAAACCGTGCCATCGCCTCGGCATCGGCAAGGTTGGAGGCATGGTCGACCACGACATCCTGGCGTTTCAATGCTGTCATCAGCACCGAGGCCATTTCCGGTTCGTCCTCGACGAGCAGTATATGCATGAGATCTTTATCCGACTTTGGTTCGCGTCACTTTCGCAAGAGCTGCTGACTTATGTTCCAGATCTGGCTCACGAGGTCTGGTCGGAAGGCAATGATCGCCAATGGCGAGAGCGTAAGAGGTATAGGAGCATTTTTGCACGCTTGATATATCCCTCCTTGGGCTCGCTATCCGCCTCGCGCCGACCCCGCGAAACCTGAGGATTCGGTGCTGCCGGCGCGCCTTTGGTCGAAACCTTGCTCCATGTTGGAATATGATGTCCGTGTTCGAGATCGCGAAAGTGTACCGGCGGCCCGTAGTGTAGCATCACGATCTGGTCGGGCATCGTCGCATAATTCTTCATCGTCACCGAAATGCAACCCGTAAGCGCCAGGACGCCGACGGCAAACAGAGCGGGAAGAGAGCGACGAAGCAGCATGGCTGAACCCAGTTAGGAGAGCAGCCTCTAGGATTGGAAGATTACGTCGGCATTACGAATGTCGGCTTGCCCCCGTTCGTGGGCGGAGTGCTGGATTCAATCGGATATCTGGCAACCATTGTCCGGAGTGTGCGTGATATCTCGTCTCAAGCGAGGGCCTTACTCACAATCGAATCCAGGGTGGCAAGGCCGTCGCCACTCAAGGTTCAGCCTTCGAAGCCGAACCTTTCGACATCGAAATCGTCATCTTCGGTGACGAGGATTCCGTCTCGAATATTGCCGGCGTCTTGTTGCAGAGGAATCGGAGCGCCGACCGAGCCTGGAAGTGTCATGTCCATTGCGATGCCTGGAGGCTGCAGTGCCCAGGCGACAATCGCGCCGGTGGACATGGCGCCGACGCCGCCCGAAACGTCCTGTGTCGCTGAGGCGGGTAACCTCCCCATGGGCTGCAGCTTTTCCATTGCATTGTCGTTCGAATTCTTCAGGGCTTCCGCAACGAGCAACTGACCGGCATCGCTCCGTCCGACCACCAGGCTAGCAAGTATGGTGCGGGCGGGCCTTTCGGGTGCCGTTGCCGGGATCACGGCAATGCTCACCGGCCGCGTCGTCGGCAATGGCACGGAATAGGATGTCAGATCCGTGAAGGGCTGGACCGCATTCTCTTCGGCGACGCGCTTGCCGAGTTGAGTTTCCAACCCGTTCACAGCTCGGCTTTGAGGAATGGGCAGCATGCTCGTCATAAGGGGTGAACTGACGGTCTTTGGTATGGAAGCCGTCACGATCGGGGCAGGCGCCGGCGAAGGTGCATCGTCATCATCGTCGTCGGCGGCAACGGCCATGATCTTGCTCGGGCGTTTCTTCGATTGAGCAAGCGCCAGCTCATAGCCGGGAAGCGGCCTGCCATCGGCCGGTACGTGCAGAGTTCGCCCGTTCGGGAAGAGCCGCGCAAGCTCCTGGCGCTGCATTCTCGGCCAAGCGCGAACCCGGCCGACATCCAGATGCACGAAGGGCGAACCGGAATTGGGATAAAATCCGACGCCGCCGATCTGCATCTGCATGGCGATCGCGCGCAAGGTCGCAAGTTTCACACCGGGAATATAGAAGTCCATCGCCTTGCCAAGTGTGTGCTGGCTGTGCTTTGCGACGCCGGAGCCGCGCGAGCGGTTGCGCAGCATGCTGTTGGTGGATGGCGAGCGATAGGCGGAAACAACGTGGATGGGTTCTCGCGCGCCGCTGCGGCTATAGACCTCCCAAACCAGATCGAGCAAACCCGGATCGATCCTGGTTGGCTCGTTCTTGCGCCAGTCACGCAGGAAGCGGTTGATCTGTGCGAGACCGCGCGGATCGTATTTGCCGCCGCGCTTGAAGACGATCGTCGCTCTTTCTCCGGTGTGGGTGAAGAACAGCTTGAGCGCCCGATCGTCGGATGCTGCCTTGGCGGATCCCGCCAGAGCACCGAAAACCAGCATCGCAACCAGCGCCACCCGGCAAGCGACAAACGAAAAACTCATGGCGAAGGTTGCCGCCGGAATGGAAAAGATCGCTTGATGCACGGATACGACTTTCGCCCTTGCTAACAGACATACAGATCAGAGGCGCCGCGTCTGCGGCATCGATTTACCTGGCATTATGGTCAATAAATTCCTAACGGACCGTTTATGGCTCGAAAAGGAGCAGACGGGGCGTTTTCTTGATGGTTCCGAGCGGCATTTTTACGGCAATTTCCGGCTTGTTCAGAATCCGGAACGCGAATTTGAGCATCTTTGCGACTATACATAAGCCCATCCGTCCGCGACTTGGTAAGAGACGCAAAAAAATAACGATTTGATAGCTTTGCAAACGTTTTCTAGCGGGTTGCCAACTGCCAGCCAAGACAGCATCATCGCGCCCCATGAGTGGACAGAATCGATTTGCTCCCCCCTCTAGCGGGCAGCAAACCATTAAACGAAGCGACCTGTTGCGGCAGCTCCGGCGCGCTGGGCTGCGCCGTTTGACGACTATCGTCGCGCCCGCCGGTTACGGCAAAACTTCTCTTGCGGTTCAATGGTTTGAGCAGCTGAAGGAAGACGGGGTCAATCTGTGCTGGGTATCGCTCGATGCGGAACACACCAGTCAGGAAACCTTCCTGCTCGCGCTTATCGATGCGTTGCAGACACTTCTGGACGAGGACGGCGGCGATGCCGGCAACCTGCCGGCAGCAGCTCTTCTCTCGGTGTTGGCAACGCGACTGCGCAGGATCGCGGGGCCTCTCGCTCTTTTCCTCGACGACTATCATTTCGCCCAGACAGATGCCGTCGAGGCGCTGATGGCGAAGATCCTCGCGGATGCCTCTCTCGATCATGTGAAACTGGTGCTCGTAAGCCGTAGCCCACCGCGTTTTCCTTTGTCGGCCCTGCGTCTTCGCGGCGAGTTCAAGCAGTTCGGTGTCGCCGAGCTCGGCTTCTCCGATGCCGAAGCGCGCGAATTGCTGCTCGGCAAGGGCACGCATCTGACCGAGGAGCAGGTCGGCGCCTTCAATCGACGAACCGAAGGTTGGGCGGTGGCGCTGCAGATGGTGAGCCTGCTCGTATCGGAGTCCGAGCAAAGCGACAGCATTCTTGCGTCTTTTGACGGCGGCAGCGCTGACATGGGGGTCTACCTTTCGGAGCAGGTGTTTGAGCACTTGCCGGAGCAAATTCGCCAGTTCTTGATCGAGACCGCCGCTCTGCCGGCCTTCAACCATTCGCTTCTTGGGGCAGTCCTGGGAAGTAGCGAAAGGGCAGGGCTGATCGAGCGGCTCAATGATTATGCGCTTCCGGTCACCCTGCTTGCCGGCCCCGGCAATTGGATGCGCTACCATCCGGTCTTCAACGAATTCCTGAAGCAGACCGCCAGCCGGCGAGCCGTTGATACCAAACGCATCCTCAATCGGGCGGCGCACTGGTTCGAGGCTCAGGGCGACATCGAGCGGGCCGTGCAGCACGCGCTTTTGGCCGACGATGCCAACCTTGCTGCGCGCATCGTCGAAACCGCAGGCGGCTGGCGGCGGGTTTACGCCACCACGCGCGGCGGCACGACGCTTTTTCAGGCGCTGAGCGGGCGAGCCTCGGAAATCGACCTTGGCCGTTTTCCGCTTTCGACGCTGGGACTATCGATATTCCATGCCAAGGCGGCGCAACTTGTGGCTGCCAATCACTATCTGGTCATAGCAGAACGCGCCGCCGCCGGTGATGAGATCTTGGCGAAAGATCTGCGGGTCGTGCGCATTCTTCTGGCGCTCTATACCGACCATTGGGCGAGTGCAGCCGATCTGTCCGCGTTGGAGAACGACTTGCAGCAGCCCGATGGCATGGAGCTCATCCATCGGGCGCTGGCGCTGAACATGCTCTCCTACAATTTCCTTATCCGCAGCGAACTCGACCGGGCGCTGCACTATGGTCACCTTGCCTTTCGCGCGTTTCGTGATGGCGGCGCTGATTTCGGTGCCATGCACCTCTACACGCATATCGGCCAGGCATTCTTTTTCTCCGGCGATTGTGCGAGCGCCTTGTCTGCTTATGACGAACTGATCAGCGAGGCTCAGACCAATATCGCCGCCGGCAGTGATCTTGACGCCGTTGGTCAAGTGCTGAAGGCGGAAATTCTCTCCATGCGCGGCGAGACGGAGGCCGCGGCCGAGATGCTTGGCTGGGCGCTGCCACATCTTGAGCGCCACGACACGTGGTTCGATCTTCTGGCCGCCGGCTTCATGGCGGAGCAGCGGACCTTGCGGATGGGCGACGACGTCCTGGCGGCCCATGTAGCCATGGACCGAATCCGCGCGGTGGCCCGGCGGCGGGGCTTCGACCGCCTGACTCGCCTCATTGATCGTGAACGGGCGATGCTTCTGATGGCATCGGGAGAGCTCGATCAGGCGATCCGTCATGCTGAAGCCAGCGGTTTCGGCATGCAGACGATCAGATCCGATCGCGCCAACATGCTGTCCATTCATCTGCGTGGGGCGACACCGGCTATTTTCTGGACGCGCGCCTATCTGGCGCTTGGTGAAACTGCAAAGGCGCGCGAAGCTTTCGATCAGCTGACGACACGGCAGGCCCATCGCCCGCATATTCCGCGCCGGATCGAGCTTGCCCTGATCGAAATGCGGATCCTGATAGCCGAGGGGCGTGCGGATGTTGCGGCCGCTCGCCTTTCCGATCTCGTCGTGACGATGCCGCTCGGCGATTATCGTGCGCTTCTCTATCTTGATCACGCGGCGGGGTTGGGAGAGCTTCGCCTTCTTGCCAACCATCCGACCGTCGCAAACGTGACCCGCAAGCGCCTTCAGCCTCTGCTCGACGGTGTCGATACCACGCCGCAAGCTGCCGGTGGTGAGGACTTTTCCCTCTTTACCGGACGCGAGCGCATGGTCATGGAGTTGCTGAGCGCCGGGCTTTCCAACAAGGAAATCGGCCGAACGCTTTCTCTGTCAGACAACACCATCAAATTCCATCTGCGAAACATCTTCACCAAGCTCAATGTCTCGACGCGAACGGCGGCGGTAACGGCGGCGCGCCAAAAGGGCATGCTCAATCGATAACCTACCCGAACGGGTGGGTTGAGCTAACTGCGCCCACCCATCGGGAAGGCTATCGGCGGCGCAAAAAACACCTAATCTGAATCTGTGCGAATATAAGGATGAGGGTAGATTCGTGACCATCGTCGATCCGGTGACTCAGGAAATCATCGAAGGCAAGCTGGCCGCCACCGTCGACGAGATGGGTGTCGTGATGGCACGGACTTCGATGAGCCCCGTTATCTATGAGGTTTTGGACTTTGCCTGCGGTCTCCTGACGCCTGCGGGCGAGCTTGTGGCGCAGATGAACGGCATCACCTTGTTCACCGGCACCTTTGGCACGCAGGTCAAATCGTTGATCGCGCTTTATGGCGACGATCTCGAAGACGGCGACATCCTGCTTACGAACGATCCATACTCGGGCGGCACGCACGCCTGCGATTTCGCCATCGTCAAGCCGATTTTCTTCGACGGCCGGATTATGGCCTATGCCATCAACGTCGCTCATTATCTCGATGTCGGCGGCTCCGTCCCCGGCTCGCTCGCGCCAAACGCCATCTCCGTTTTCCAAGAGGGGTTGAGGTTGCCGGGGGTCAAGGTCGTGCGCAACGATCGCTTTTCGGGCGAGATCTTGCGCATCATCCGTGAAAATGTTCGCCTGCCGGATATTGCCATCGGCGATCTCACTGCGCAGGTAGCCACCGTTCGCGTTGCTGCGCGGCGAATGGGCGAGCTTTGCCGCAAATATGGCATCGAGATCGTCGAGGCCGCATTCAACCATCTGCTTGCGACCAGCGAGAAGCAAGCGCGCGCCGCCATCGCCGCCTTGCCGGATGGTATCTACGAGGCCCAAGACATTATCGATGGTGACGGCGTCTCCACCGATCCCATCGTGGTGAACGTTTCCATCACGATTGCCGGAGATCAGTTGACCGCTGACTTCACCGGCTGCCCGCCAGCAGTGCACGGGCCGATCAATTGCGCCGCAGGGGCGCTTCAATCGGCGGTGCGCACCATATTCAAGGCTTTGGTGGCGCCGCAGGCACCGTCCAACGAAGGGTGGTTTCGGCCGCTTGCCGTGATTGCACCGCCGGGATCCGTTTTCACCGCCGAAAAACCTTCGCCGACGGGCTGGTACTATGAGGGCTCGGTCCATGCGTCCGAGCTGGTCTGGAAGGCGCTCGCCAAGCTGATGCCGGAACGGTTCTCAGCCGGGTCTTATACGAGCCTCTGCGTCGTCTATATCTCGGGCAAGGATGCTGCCGGTCAGCCCTTCATCCATATCGAGCCGCAGCATGGTGGCTGGGGTGCAAGCAAGGATGCGGATGGCGCGAGCGCCCTGATCGCGCTTACGGATGGCGACACCTACAACTATTCGGTCGAGGTGATCGAAGCACGATTCCCGCTGATCGTCCGCCGTTATGCGCTCAACGTGCAGAGCGGATCGGGTGCCGGTCGCCGGCGGGGCGGTTTCGGGGTTATCCGCGACTACGAGATTCTGGAGGATGGGGCTTCGGCCTATTGCAGCTTCGGCCGGACCGAAACAGCTCCCTGGGGGATTGAAGGGGGCAAGTCCGGCTCTCTCAATCTGCTGCAGGTGGAGGATTCCGCCGGCCGGGTGACGAGCTTTGGCCGCGAGCCGCATATCGCGCTGAAGCGCGGCGATCTCGTGCGCATCATTACCGGTGGCGGGGGAGGCTGGGGCGAGGCGCGTGCGCGCGAGGCCGAGCTTGTCCGCCGCGACGTAGAAGATGGTTACATCTCGAAGGAGACGGCGCGGAATCTCTATGGATTTGAAGAGAGGATGACGGGATGATCAGGCTGGCGACGGATGTGGGCGGTACATTTACCGATCTCGTCGGCTACGACGAGCGCACCGGCGAGATTTTCACCGCCAAAAGCCTGACGACCGTTCATGACCAGTCCGAAGGTGTGCTTTCGGCCATCGAGCTTGCCGAAGAGAAAGACGGCCTTTCGACGCGTGATGTCATTTTCTTTGCGCATGGTGGGACGACGGTCATCAACGCGATCACCGAACGCAAGGGCGTCAAGACGGCGCTCGTCACGACGGCAGGCTTCCGCGACGTGCTCGAAATCGGCCGCGGCAATCGCCCCGATCTCTATAATCTTCAGTTCAAGAGCCCTGAACCTTTCGTGCCGCGCAGCCTGCGTTTCGAGGTCCGCGAGCGCATGGACGCCAGGGGGCGGGTGCTGACCCCGATCGAGCTTGGTGATGTCGAGGCGATCGTCCGCGAATGCCGTGAGCGTAACGTCGAGGCCGTAGCAGTTGTTTTCCTCCACAGTTACGTCAATCCCGAGCACGAAATAGCCTGCGCAAAGGCGCTTGCTGAGGCTCTCCCCGACGTTACGGTCTGCGCCAGCCATGAGGTTTCGCGGCAATGGCGCGAATATGAACGCTCGAACACCGCTGTGCTGAACGCATATGTGCAGCCTATTATCAGGCGCTACTTTGCGCGTCTCGAGAGCGCGCTCACGGAGCGTGACCTGACCTGCCCCTACTATGCGATGCAGTCCAACGGCGGGATTTCGACGTTCGACCAGGCGCAGATGAGCCCGCTTACTCTGGTCGAATCCGGCCCCGCCGGCGGCGTAGCGGGCGCGGCGCGCATCGGCGCGCTGCTCGGTCAATCGGAAGTGCTGTCGCTCGACGTCGGCGGCACGACCGCCAAATGCTCGCTGATCCATGACAGCAGTCCGACGCTCGACAGTGAATACAAGCTTGAACATACCCGCATCGCCCCCGGCTATCCTGTGCAGGTGCCTGTGGTCGACATCGTCGAGATCGGGGCTGGCGGTGGCTCCATCGCCCGCATCGATGAGCGCGGCGCACTTCGCGTCGGGCCTGAAAGCGCCGGCTCGACGCCCGGACCCGCCTGCTACGGACGGGGTGGCACCAAGCCCACGCTCTCGGATGCCTTGCTGACCCTCGGTATTTTCGATCCCGCCAGTTTTGCCGGCGGCCAGATGCGGCTCGACAAGGGCAAGGCAATAGCCGCGATCGCAACCGTCGCCGATCCGCTTGGACTGTCTGTCGAGGACGCCGCACTTGCGATCGTCGAGATCGCCCATGCATCCATGATCAACGCGCTGAAGCTCGTGACCGTTCAGCGCGGCCACGATCCGCGCGACGCGGCATTCGTCATTTCCGGTGGCGCAGGGCCGGCTCTTGCGGCGCGTCTCGGCCGCGATCTCGGCGTGAAGATGACGGTCGTGCCTCTGCATCCCGGCATCTTCTCAGCCTGGGGGATGCTGGCTGCCGAGCCGCGTGCCGATTTCCGCAGCACCTGGTTCTCCGCACTCGTGCCGGAGGCAGTCAGCAATTTGAAAAGCCGGTTCGACGAGTTGAAGCGGGAAGCTATTGCCTATTTTGCCAAGGGGAATGGCGCCGACATCCATTATGCCTGCCGCGTGGAAGCCCGGTATCGGGGCCAGGAGCATGGCGTCTTCGCACGTTTCGAGCTTGATGACGATGTCGAGAGCTTTGCCGAGCGCTTTCATTTGGTCCATGAGCGAGCCTATGCATTTTGCCTGCGGGCCTCGCCGATCGAGATCACCATGATCCATCTGGAGGCGATCTTGCACGGGCCGGTCATCGCCATACCGAAGTTGTCGCCTGCCAATCGGTCGCTGGATGCGGCCTCGAAGGGCCGACGCGAAGTTTATTTTGGTGGCGAGGCGGGTTGGCTATCATGCCCGGTCTACGAGCGGGCAAAACTGCCGCCGCTGAAAGGAATTGCCGGTCCGCTCATCATCGAGGAGGCAACGGCGACGTCATTGGTCGTTGCCGGGCAGGAGCTCGAAATAACTGAAGAAGGTTTTCTGCTTATTCGCGAGTCAGATGGGAGAGACGTCTGATATGGCGATAGCGATCGGCCTCGACCATATCGTCAGAAGTTATGGGCCTGCGCGGGCGGTCGATGACGTGACGCTCGACATAAGAGCGGGAGAGTTCTTCACCCTTCTCGGCTCGTCGGGATGTGGCAAGAGCTCGCTTTTGAAACTGATCGGTGGCTTTGACAAGCCCACGGCGGGTCGTGTGCTGTTCGACGGCAAGGACATGGCTGGCGTTCCGGCAAATCGCCGGCCTGTCAACACGGTATTCCAGTCGCTCGGGCTCTTCCCGCATATGAGTGTCGCCCAGAATGTCGGTTATGGCCTTAAGTTACGTGGTCTTTCGGGCGGCGCATTGAAAGCGAAGGTCGAGGACGCGCTTGAGCTTGTCGAGCTGTCCGGCTTTGCCGATCGCGATGTCAATATTCTCTCCGGCGGTCAGCGCCAGCGTGTGGCTCTTGCCCGGGCGCTAGTCATGGAGCCGGGTATTCTTCTGCTCGACGAACCCTTGACCGGTCTGGACGAGCGGTTGCGTCAGCAGATGCGCGACGAGTTCGGACGGCTCCACAAGCGCACGGGCGCGACCTTCATTCTGGTCACGCATAATCAGGATGAGGCCCTTAGCCTTTCCGATCGCATGGCCGTCATGCATAAGGGCCGCATCGAACAAACCGACGTGCCGGCGCGCTTTTTCGACGCGCCAGCCAATGCATTCGTCGCTCGCTTTGTCGGTATCGATACGCTTCTGAAGCCCGAAGCAGTCACGGTTTCCGGCGGTAGGGCCATTGCGACAATCGCCGGCCAACGGGTGAATGCGAGTTTTGCCGGGGCCTCGCCGCCGTCCGAAGCCCTTGTCGCAATCCGGCCCGACCGGATCGAGCTTATCCCCTTTGGCGAAGACGCGGCGGAAATAATTGAACTTAAGGTTGTCGAAAGTATCTATCGCGGGCTCAGTCATGACGTTACGCTTGCTTTCGCCGACAGCCAGCGTGTGGTGTTGACGACAAGCGCGGATGCAACTCCGCCCTCGCCGGGAGAAAACGTGCGCGTGTATCTGAAGCCGGGTGCTGCGTTCCTGATTGATCGTTCCGGAATGCTGCCTCTGGCTGGAGGCGAGGACTAGAATCCGATTAGCCGACACAAGTAAAAATGAGGGAAGGGAATGACACGATGAACAAGCATAATGATCTCGTCTCCTCTGCCTTGAGGAGCAATATACAGCGTCGCGACATGCTGAAACTCATGGGGGCTGGGGCGGCCGTTCTTTCCGTGGGCGGGCTCGGGGCAACGCGTGCGATGGCAGATGATGCAGCAGTTGCGTTCTGGGCGACGGCGACGCTGGATATCGGCGACAAATGGCAGGAATTTGCGCGCCAGAGTGGCGTTTCGCCAGAATTCACCGACAATGGCAACGATGTCGGTCCGGTGGTCGCCCGTCTCGCCGCCGGCAATGCCAATGACCTTTTCGACGTCGGTGGCTTCCAAGGCGGCGCCGAGCGCGAACTGGCCAAACAAGGGCTGATTGCACCTTGGGATGTCTCGAAGATTCCGAACTTTGCCGGT
Organism: Rhizobium sp. ASV20; assembly: GCF_016429015.1. Classification (GTDB taxonomy): domain Bacteria; phylum Pseudomonadota; class Alphaproteobacteria; order Rhizobiales; family Rhizobiaceae; genus Rhizobium. The sequence goes on along the minus strand of NZ_JAELTU010000051.1, from coordinate 18,568 downwards.
ATCTGGCAGTGGGCCAAGGATATCCCGACCTTGACCTACGAAGGCAAGCAATACGGCATACCGACTGTCGTCAACGCCGACTCCATCATCTATCGGCCCGATAAGCTCGGCAAGGTCGACAGCTACGGCGTCATCTTCGATCCGAAGCTCAAGGGCCGCGTCGCGATGGAAGATGCCTGGATCAACAGCGCCATTTTCACCGCCATCTATCTCAAGGGCGCCGAGAACCAGCCGATCAAGGATCCGGGCAACCTTTCCGAGTCCGAGCTTGGCCTCGTCATGGAGTTCCTGATCAAGCACAAGAAGGACGGCCAGTTCCGCACCTTCTGGAATGGCTGGGAGCAAGGCGTTCAACTCGTCGCTAACGAGGAGGTCGATGCCATGACCGGCTGGGAGCCGATCGTTTATGAAGGCCGCAAGCGCGGGCTTCAGGTCGAATACGCCTCTCCCGTCGAAGGCTATGAGGGTTGGGGCAACAATACGGTGCTGCTCAAGGGCGCTGCCGAGCGCGGCAAGGCAGACGTCGCTCATAAGTTTGTCGATGCTCTGCTTGCCGGCCTTTATGGCTGCGAACTCGGCAAGGCGCGCGGTTATCTTGTCCCGACTGACAACAACCTCGCCTATGCCAAGGCTCATCCGGACGAATACAAGGCCGACGACGTCGCCAAGCTTGCCGACCATGTGAAGGCGAAGTTCTCCGGCAAGGTCTATTGGCAGAATTGCCGCCCGGACAACTTCCAGCTCTACGAAGAATGGTGGCAGAAGCTGCGCAACGCCTGATGTGACGGGATGGAGCGGGGCTGGCTTGTCTGTTCAAGAACGGGCTGGCCCCGAGCCGATGGGATCAACGCCGAGAGGAAAGGAACGAGACAATGAAGACATCAGTCCTGTTGATGACTGTTCCGCTTGCGGCGATCCTCCTGCTTGGCCTCGCACCGCTGGTTCTCGTCGTCGTCTGGAGCTTCTGCGCCTGGGATCCTGCGACTTATTGGATCAAGCCCGAACTCAGTTTCGCTGCCTATGGTGCGATCCTGGAAGCTGGACGCTGGAGCGTCTTTCTGTCGACGCTCGGCAAGGCGTTTCTGACGGCGAGCATTTGTCTCATCATCGCCTATCCCACCGCCTATGCGATGTACTTCCTTGCAGGGCGTCGGCTGTCGGTTTTGCTGGCTGCGCTTGTGACGATCCCGTTCTTCACATCCTATCTCATTCGCTCATTCTCCTGGCGATTGTTGCTCGGGCGGACCGGCGTCATCAACACGCTGCTTCAGCAGGCTGGTATCACGGATGCGCCGCTCGACTGGTTGCTGTTCAGTGACTTCGCCGTAATCGTCGGGCTTGTCGCCTCCTACCTGCCGTTTGCGACCTTCCCTGTGCTGCTATCCATGCGCCGGGTGGATCCGATCGCGCTTGCGGCATCGCGTGATCTTGGCGCCGGCTTCTGGACGATGGCACGGACCGTGTTGCTGCCCTTGACCTATTCCGGTGTTTTTGCCGGTTTTCTGTTTGTCTTCGTCATGGTTGCCGGCTCCTCGACAGAGGTGCAGATGCTCGGCGGGGCCGGTGCGTCAATCGTGTCCGTGATGATCAACGACGTCATGCGTGTCGCCAATTTCCCGCTCGCCTTTGCGATTTCGACCTTGATGCTCGTCATTGTCTTTGGGCTTGTGCTCATTGGAGACGCGATATTCGGACTCTCTTCTCTCTTCGAGGATCGCAGCCAATGATCGTCAGGGAAGGAGCGGCGCCACGTACCATCATCTGGGCAGTGACCATTTTCGGCCTGCTGGCGATCTATGCGCCGCCGCTCTATCTGCTCGGCGTTTCGTTCAATCCGTCATTGCAACCGGGCTTGCCGTATTTCTCCGATTTGACCCTGAAGTGGTACATCGCGCTCGGAGGGGAGAGCGCGCTTGTCGCCGCACTCGTCCAGTCGCTCGTCATCGCATTTGTCACGGCCATCATCGCGACTGCGCTGTCGCTTGCCGCCGCTCTGGCGTATCGCGAGCTTCATCGCGGCCGCAGCATATGGTTCCTGACCGTGCTTCTGCCGATGTTCGTGCCGGGTGTCATTCAGGGGTTGGCGCTTTCAACCCTTATCAGCCGCGTCGGAGTGAAAGCGTCAGCTCTGACGGTGATTGCCGGCCACCTCTTGTGGGCAATGCCCTTCGCCTTCATCGTGATCCTCACGAGTTTTTCGGCCGTCAAACGAACCTACCTGATGGCGGCCGACGATCTCGGTGCCAGCCGCTTCCGGCAGTTTTGCGATATCACCCTGCCGCTGATCCGGCCGGGTCTTATCAGTGCCTTCATCTTTTCGTTCCTGCTCTCGCTCAACGAGTTCACGCGCGCCTTCTATCTGGCCGGCCGGCAGAACACGTTGCCGGTCGTGCTGTTCGGCAAGATGAATGCCGGCGCCTCACCGACGATCTACGCGATGTCGGGCGCAATCTTTCTTGCCTCCAGCGTTTGCGTGGTGGCTGTGGCGCTGCGTTCGCTGCTCGTGCAGCGCAGGGTGAGATGATCGATATGCAGATACGACTGATGAACCGCAAATTCCGTCCAGCCCTAATCCTCGATGAACGGGAGTACAGAGGATGAAACAGGAATCCAAGCTGATGACGTTGATCCGCGCCGGAAAACGACAGGAGGCGTTCGATATGGTCGAACGCTTGAAGTCGGCGGCCCAACTGCTACCGACGGCGGTCAAGGTGAGCCGAACGGGCGACGTCTCCTACTACAAAGGTGATCGTCGCTTTGTGCGGAATACACAGGGCGGCTGGGATCTGGTGCCGAAGAAGAAGAAATAGATTCTTTGATGCGCATGATGGTCTGCGTGTTGCGCCCGCAACCGCGATCGATATGCGTGCCTTGCTGCCAAAACGTGGCTGCAAAGAAAGCCGCTGGGAGCATTTCGGCCTTTCCTCGAGGATAGGTGCCGTTCGGTCTTCCCGATTCCTTACGCATCCCGGCCGCGAGCCGGTGTTTTTCCCCGCTTCAATGTCTCGGCGATCAGATAGTCGGGCAACACTTCCCCCTATCGTACCACGAGCAATGGTTGGGACTGCACCAAGCCGTTGGGTCGAGCGCTGGAGGTCGCTTCTCAGTCGGCCACTACGGCGTTGAGTGAGGCATGATTGTGCAGAGGCAAGGCACAATCCATGCGATTAAATTCCTTTGTGGCCCAAATACAAAAATCTTTCGATCGATTTACCGGAGATACTGCGAAACCGGCAATTTACATCAAGTTGTACCAATCAAACCTGTATGATTTAGTTATGTAAACATTAGAAAATAGTATATTTAGAAATATAAAATTAACGCCCGCAATCTAAGGTTTCCGTGATCGTCATCGTCATGGATGAACGTCGATTGAGGGAGATAGAATCATGACACGCGCTTCTGATTTCAGGAGGGCAGAGGGGGGCGCAGCCGCCGTCGAATTTGCACTTATTGCGCCGCTTTTCCTCCTCATGCTTCTCACTTTTATTGCTTTCGCCATCTACCTGACCGCCGCCCACTCGCTGCAGCAACTCACGGCCGATGCCGCGCGGACGGCGATCGCGGGCATCTCCTCGGATGAGCGGACACAGCTTGTGCAGGACTTCGTCAATCGCTCGACGATCAACGATGCATTCCTGACGAAGGACAAGCTGACGGTCACAGTTGCAACCGACCCGGCCAACGCCAACCAGTTCACCGTCAGCGCCAGCTACGATGCATCAGCCCTTCCGATCTGGAACCTCTATACGTTCGCGATGCCAAATCAGACGATCCGTCGCTACTCCACCATCCGGATCGGGGGGATGTGATGAAAGAGCTTTTCAGGCGGTTCGCCTTTTTCCGCGACAGGCGGGGAAATGTTGCCATCACCACGGCACTCGTCTCGCCCCTCATTCTTTATTGCCTGGGCCTGGGTATCGACTATGGCATGATGACCCTGCAGCAGCAGCGCCTTCAGCAGCTTAGCGACATCGGCGCAATCACGGCCGCTTCCAATATCACGAATGCCAACACGGCGCTCTTGAACAATCTTCAGTCGAACGGAACCACGGCAGCGCTTGCATCGGGTAGCAGCTATCTCACGTCCAATGGCTCCATCACGGCGAGCATGGCCAATTCGGGCCAATATGAAACGCTTGGCAACATGGTTCTCGGAACCTACAAGGCCGATGCGACGATTGCCCCTCAGAACCGCTTTTCTTCTTCAGGGAGCGCTCCCTATGATGCGGTGAAAGTGACGCTCACGCAGAAGGCGGTGATGCCCTTTGCGTCCGCCTTCGCCACTGCGCCGACACTCAGCGCTACCGGTACGGCTGCGAGCGATACGGTGGCTGCCTTCTCCATCGGATCGCGGCTTGCAAGCCTCAATGGCGGTATCCTCAATCAACTGTTGGGGTCCCTTCTCGGGACGCAGATATCCCTTAAGCTCGTCGATTATCAGTCGCTTGTCGGAGCGAAGGTCAACTTGCTGAGTTTCCTCAACCTTCTGGCGACGGATCTCAATCTGACGGCAGGAAGTTACAACGATCTTCTCGCGACCAGTGTTCCCTACGACAAGATTCTGGGCGCGCTTGGTAAAATGACCAATCTCTCGCCCGCGGTCATTCGTATCGTGAACGGTCTCGGCAAGTCGCTCGGGACCACCAAGCTCACAGTCAAGCTCGAGGACATCCTGAACCTTGGTTCCCAGGGCACGAACACTATCGGCACCGGCCCGAACCTGAATTCCAGTATCAGCCTGATGAACTTTCTGTCCTTGACGGCGATGGCGGCCAACCAGCAAAAGCAGATTGCCGTCGATCTGGGGGTTGCGCTGCCCGATCTTGCGTCGGCAAAATTGACGCTGGCGATCGGTGAAATGGCAAAGCAAACGCCGTCGGCCGCAGTTGGGGCGCCGGGCACCACCGTCCGAACGCCGCAGGTACGGATTGCCATTGAGGTTGCGGTCACCGGATTGTCGTTGATTGCCGGGCTGAAGCTCAGGGTGCCGCTTTATGTCGAGCTTGCCCCTGCCGAAGCCAGGCTGGCGTCCATCACCTGTGTTGGCGGCAACATGCCGAATGCGGTGGTCGGAATTGATGCCGTACCTGGTGTCGCCGAGATCGCCTTGGGGGATGTGGACACGTCGGCCTTCGTAAACTTCGGCACCAAGCCGCGCGTCACGCAGGCCGCCATCATCGATTCCCTGCTGCTGAGAATTCTTGCAAGCGCGCAAATCGACATAGCCAACATGAGCCCGACCCGGCTGACCTTCCAGCCTTCGGAGATTTCCGCCGGCACCATCAAGACGGTCTCGACCAAGGATATCACCACGTCTCTGGTGCAGTCTCTCCTGAAGAATGCCAATATCAGCATACAGCTGCTGATCATCACCATCGGAACGCCAAGCGGCGTGCTGTCAGCACTCGCCGACACGCTTTCCCTGGTCACGGCGCCTGTCGACCAGCTTCTCTACAATCTCCTCGGGGTGCTGGGCATCGGTGTCGGACAGGCCGATATACAAGTCACTGATGCGCGATGCATGCAGCCGGTTCTGGTGCAGTGACGGCCGCGATCGGAGACGCACGAACAAGCCGCCCAGGCTCCGCATTTCTCTCTCAACGGAGTGCGGAAGCCGGACCGGAGCCCTTCCGGAAAAGGTCTGCAGCAGTTTTCTATGCGGAATGCTTAACAATATAGAACGTTTTGGTGAGTAAAGGAGAAACGGAACGCTCTATAGATTGCCGATCTAGCTTCGCGCAAGGTCTGGTTGCGATTGTGCGTATCGGGGCTAATATTGGTGAATTGCGCGCTGTGGGGGCGATCCATGATTTCAACCTATCTCGGCTACGTGACCGCGACAAAAGATATGGCGTCGACGCTTGCGCGCATCGCCAAGCAGGCCAGTGTCAAAAACGATCAGCAGTATTACGATACTCACATCGGCAAGATCAAAAATGTCGATGAATTCCTCGCGGACCACAAGCTCTATAGCTATGCGATGAAGGCCTACGGCCTCGAGGATATGACCTATGCCAAAGCCTTCATGAAGAAGGTGCTGACGAGCGATCTCAGCAACGGCACGAGCTTTGCGAACAAGCTGACCGACAACCGCTACCGTCAATTCGCGGCTGCCTTCAATTTTACGGCCAATTCCACCAAGCCGACGGCTCAAAGCGACGCGCAGAAGAACGATACGATCGGTCTTTATGAGCGCTCATTCGCCAACGAAACGACGCTGGCCAAGAAGGAGAGCGCGTTCTACAGCAAGTGGATCGACCAGGCGACGAATGTCGATGACATCGTCAACAACACCAGGATGCGGGAATATCTTCTGACCGCTCACGGCCTGGATGCGACCCACATTTCGAAGAGCTTCCTGAAGTCTGTCTTGACCAGCGATGTCAATGATCCCAACAGCTTCGTCAATACCGCGAGCAATTTCCCGACGGGCTCGGCCCAGGCGACATACAAGCTTATCGCATCGGAATTCGGCTTCAAGCCGGATGGTACCCTCTCCGGCGCCACGGCTCAGACTGCGGCACAGAAAGAGGCGTTGATATCTCGCTACGACAACACTGTGCCGACCCTGATCCTCTCGGCCGCGGCAACCAGCAACGACGACTATTATCGGCAGCATATCGGCAATGTCAGGTCGACTGACGAGCTCACCGGCGACAACAGGCTCTTCTCCTACATAAAGAGCGCTTTCGGGGTCAGCCAGAACGTCACGGCGAAGCAGTTCAATCTGGCAGTTTCCGACAAGATCTATGCTTCCGTCATGGGGATGGGCGAGATGGTCGCCGCGTTCAAGTTTTCGCCCGACGGATCGCTTCCAGCCGGTGAATCGGCACAGACGGCTGAAAGCATCAAGGCGACATCCGAAAAGTACATGACGCACTACACGGACTATCGGCAGAGCTTGTTCAAGGACGCCGAAGCCAACTACAAGACCCGCGTCGGCAAGATAAAGACGATCAATGACTTCTTTACCGCCAACGAGAGCAAGTATGCGGATCTTCCGACGCTGCAGGATATGGCGCTTCGAGCTTTCGGGATCGACAAGAGCGAGGTGACGAGAGAGAAGCTCAGGAAAGTGTTGGAGAGCGATCCCTACGACAGCAAGAGCTACGTCTCGTCGCTCAAGGATTCCAGATTTGTCGAGCTGGCAAAGGCGTTCAACTTTGACAGCAAAGGCGATCTCCGCTCGCCTGTCGAAGCCCTGCCGCTCGCCTCGATGAACAGCTTCATCTCGTCCTATTCCAAGTCGAAGACGTTCGGATTGACCGGCCAGATGCGGGAAAAAGCCGTCAAGGACGTGAAGGACGACGCCAACGAGTTCATCAAGTCGATCGGCAAGGTCAAATCCGTGGACGATCTTCTGGCAGATAAGAAGCTGACGGATTTCATCCTTGTGGCCAACAACATCGATCCCAAGACGGTCGACAAGGCCACGCTGAAAAAGGCCTTTGCGGCCGATCCGGAGGATGCGAAGGGCTTCCTGAATACGCAGGCCGGCCAACAGTTCAAAGCCATGGTGAGCGTGTTCAACTTCGATTCAAAGGGAGAGCTGACGAAGTCCAAGATTGAGGCGAGCCAGAACAAGGGCGCACGTCTTGCCACGGACACCCTCTATCTTCATCAGACCCTGGAATCGCAGCAGGGTGAATCCAACGATGGCGTCCGGCTCGCGCTATATTTCAAGCGGAAGGCGCCGCAGATCAATTCCGTCTACGACATCATGGCGGATCCCGCGCTTTACAACGTCATCAAGACGACATTTTCCTTGCCGTCTTCCATGTCCAATATGGATGTGACCCGTCAGGCCAAGATGCTGGAAAAGCTGTTTCCGGTGAAGGACCTGCACGACACCGGCAAGGTCAACAATCTTCTGAAGCGCTTCTCCGCCGTTTACGATGCGGCGAATGGCGTGAACACGAGTTCACCCGCATCCGCTATTCTGACGCGCGGCTCCGCTGGCGGCATAAGCGGTGACCTGATGCTGTCGATTGCGCAACTGAGGTCGCGATAGCGACATCAGCTTCATCCGTCCAGGCTATAGGATCAGGCCGGATCCCTCCTGCGGAGGGAAGCCGGCCCGTTCTTTTTACTTGGTGGTATATCCGCCGTTGACGAGGATGGTCTGGCCCGTCATCCACCAACCGTCAGAGACGAGGAAGCGGATGTAGGGAACGATGTCATGGATGTCGGTGAGCCCGGTTTTCGTGAACTTCGAAAGTGCAGCGGCTCCCATGTGATAGGCCTGTGCGTCGGCACTTTCTGCCGGATAGAAGAAGGGTGTGTCCATCGGGCCGGGGCCGATCGCCGTCACCGAGATGCCGCGGTCGCCGAATTCCTTGGCTGCGGCACGGGTAAAGTGCTCGACCGGCGCTTTCGTGCCGGCGTAGGCTGCATAGAAGGGCGTAAAGGCCCCGAGAAGCGAGGTGACGAGCGTGCAGACCTTGCCGTTGTCGTTGAGCGTCTTGCCGGCTTCCTTCAGGAAGAAAAACGCCGACTTGGCGTTGACGGCACTCATCTCGTCATACTCCGCCTCCGAGATATCGACGATCGGCTTCTTCAGCACCTTGCCGACGGTGTTGATGGCGATGTCGGGACGACCAAAAGCGGCGGTGGCATCGGCGAAGAGCTTTTCAACTGCGCCAGCGGTGGTGAGGTTGGCCTGGAACGCTGCGGCTTCGGCGCCTGCTGCCTTGATTGCCGCCACCGTCGCATCGGCGTCGGCCTTCGTCGCGGCGCTGTTGTAATGGATGGCAATGGCCTTTGCACCGTGAGTGGCAAAGTCTCGGGCGATCAGGCCGCCCAGATTCTTGGCGCCTCCGGCGATGATGACGGTCCTTCCCTTGATGGAATGGTCGGTCATGGATGAGCCTCCTTGGGCGATGCGGCAACACCGTGCTGCCGTTCTTGAGGCTAATCTATCGTCTGGATTTCGCTGATAAAGGCGGCTATTTTGACATCATCTGTCAGAATTTACGGACAATAGGTGATTTCAGGCTTGGACCAGATCGATCTGTTCAGGATTTTCACCCGCGCCGCGGAATGCAGCAGTTTTACTCGTGCGGTCGACACTCTTGGCCTGCCCCTGTCTTCCGTGTCGTCAGGGCGGATCGGGTCCTGGAAATGGGTGCACGAAGGCTCGCTGCAGAGCGTACCGATGCAAGACCGCGTAACCGTCAACAGCGCCGACGCCCGCATTGCGTGTTGTGTCGCCGGTTTGGGCTGGTCCCGAATCCCGCCCATATCTCCAGCAACATCTGCCGGCGGGCGAACTTGTGGAGGGAATGTCGGTTTTCCGCGCAGAACCTTTGCAGATGACGCTGCTTTATCCGCACCGCCGGTATCTTTCACTTCGTGTCCAGGTTTTTCCGATTGGCTGCAAGCCCTGATGAAGGACGCGATCATGCGGCAATCGATAATACCTGGACATAAGACTGGGCAACCATGGGCGAATTTCACTGCTGCGAGATGCGGCGGGGCTTGCGGCATCAATGTCAAGGGCGGCCGGCATCGGATAAAACCAGCGTGCCGGCCGCCCATGTCAACCTATCGAACTAGGATTGCACGCCTTCCGGCTCCATCCTTCCATATTGCCGCACCACTTCCGAGAGCCTGTCATGGGAGATCGCCCGGATGAGAAAACGGTCGTGGGGCGTGCCGCCCATATCCTCGGCTGCAAGCATCGCATTGACGACCGCCTCCTCGACGCTGTCGACCGCTGCCATATAGACGGGGTCGAGTGGCTCGTCGTTGACGATTTGTAGGGGAAGATGCCCATCGGCTCTATGCGCCATGGGGTGTGCATTGGCGGTGGAGAACGCCAGAAAGATGTCGCCGGAATTATTGCCGCCCGGCGTGCCGTTGCGGCCAATGCCGATGGCGGCGCGGCGCGCGAGACGCTTGAGCTGATGCGGCGCCAGCGGCAGGTCGGTAGCGATGACGACGATGATTGAGCCGCGCTCCTGAAGCTGGCTCTGCGGGGTGCCGTCCCGCATGTGCTTGCCGACAGGCGCGCCCGCGATCGTGAGCCAGTCGCGCTGGCCGTGATTGGCCTGGACCAGCGTCCCGATCGTATAGGTTCGCCCGTCGAACTCGACGACGCGGGACGAGGTGCCCGTGCCGCCCTTGAACCCGTAGGTGATCATGCCGGTGCCGCCGCCGCAATTGCCCTCCTGCACCGGACCTGCTGCAACATTGTCGAGGGCGGCGCGCACGTCAGCTTCGCTGACATGCATTCCGTTGATATCGTTCAGCGCACCGTCATAGGTCTCGGCGATAACTGGCATGATCCAGAGGAAATCGTCCGTCTGATAGGTCGAGGCGTAATGGTCGATCATCCACTTGATGGTGGCATGGTGCGCCATGCCGACGCCATGCGTATTGGTGATGACGACAGGTCCAAGGAAGTAGCCGCCGTCTTCGATCCAGTGCGTACCAGTCATTTCGCCATTGCCGTTGAAGCGATGTATGCCGGCATAGACGGGAACGGGCGTTTCGGACCCCATGTGCGGCAGGATCGCAGTCACGCCGGTGCGCGTCGGCCGCTTGCGGCCGGGGCGCGGTTCGTTCTCGATGATCGTTTGAAAGCCGACGCCGACGCCAGCCACATCCGTTATGGCATTGTTTGCGCCGGTGCGGCCGGTAAAGGGCAAGCCTAGCTGGCGGCCGCGGGGTTTGCGAGTATTCGTTTTTGTTGTCATGTCATTTCTGCCGGGAGCGAAGATAAAGGCCAAGGGAGGCCACGAGGAAGGAGAAGGTCAGCATCATCACCGCGATCGCATTGATTTCAGGCTTGATGCCGCGACGGAGCATGGCGAAAATGAACATCGGCAGGGTCGTGACGTCGACGCCAGCGATGAAATAGGTGATCACCAGATCATCCATCGATATGATGAAGGCAAGCAGCGCCCCGCCGAGTATGCCCGGCATGAGCTGAGGCAGCACCACCCGGCGGAATGTCATCCACTCGTTGGCGCCCAGATCGGCCGATGCATTTTCGAGCGTCCGATCCATGCCGGCCAGTCGCGCCGAGACGACGATGAAGACATAGGACGTCAGGAAGGTGCATTGACCAATGATGATCGTCATGAGGCCAAGCTTAATGCCGGCGCTGACGAAGAAGATCAGCAGAGCGATGCCAAGAACAATATCGGGCATCAGCATCGGCATGAACATGGCGACTTGATAGAAGCGCTTGCCGAGAAAATTGAACCGGTGCAGCGCGATCGCCATGGCGGTGCCGAGCACCGTCGAAATTACGGTGGTCGAGACAGCGATCTTCAGGCTGTTGAAGACGGCAGCGATCAGCTGGTCCGTCGATTCGATATAGAGCGCGCTTTCGGAAGAAGCCGTCTTGAAGCCGAAGACCTGCGCATACCAGTCCGTCGTGAAGCCGCTCCAGCTCATCATGTTGACCGGGTTCGAATTGAACGAATAGACGGCGATCAGGACGAGCGGGATATAGATGAAGGCAAAGAACAGGATGGTGTAAAGCGCCAGTCCGCCATTGAAGAGAGTGCGTGCGATTTTCATGGGCCTCTCCTCACACCGTCAACGCTGCAGTCGCGTTGCGGCGACCGGAGACGATGACATAGGCGACCAACAGAACCAGCATGACGGCCATGACCATCATGGCGAGCGCCGAGCCGAACGGCCAGTTGCGGGCGGAGAGGAACTGCGCTTCGATGAGGCTGCCAAGCATCATAACCTTAGCGCCGCCGAGAACCGCCGGGACGACGAAATTGCCGAGCGCGGGGATGAAAACGATTATCGAGCCGCCGATGATTCCAGGGGTTGTCAGCGGCAGGACGATGCGGAAGAAAGTCCGGATCGGGCCGGCGCCAAGATCCAACGATGCCTGGATTAGCCGCCAGTCGAGCTTCTCGATGCTGGCATAGATTGGCATGAACATGAACGGTATGAAGACATAGACCATGCCGAGGATGATCGCGCCATCCGTGTAGATCATCTCCAGCGGTGCCGAGATCACGCCCGTCACCATCAGGGTATTGTTGATGAGGCCCGTCGGGCGCAGGATCATCACCCAGACAAAGAGCCGCACAATGAGGCTGGAAAAGAACGGCAAAGTGATCAGGAAGAGGCAGAAATTCTTCCATTTGTCCGGCAGCCGGCTGACGTAGAAAGCGGCCGGGTAGCAGACGATCAGCGTCGCCACCACCGTCATGGCGGCGATTCGGATCGAGCGGAGAAAGATGCCGATATAGACCGGGTCGTATTCCTCGAATTGCGGATTGGCGAAGCCGAGGATGCGGCCGAAATTGTCGGGATAGAAACTCCATTCGACGCCGCCATAAAGGCCTGGTGTCAGAAAGCTCGTCACCATCATGATGCCGAGGGGAACGATGAAGAAGATCAGCAGAAAGAGCGTGACCGGACCGAGCAATAGCCCGAGCTGGAAACGTCGGCGCGCGGCAATCGTCATCAGGATTCCCCTCTCGTGGCGATCAGGTGGACACTGGCTGGATCATAGTGCCAGCGCGTCGATTGGCCCGCGGCAAGCTGGCCGACCGCTACGCGCTGGGCAGCCGGAACATGAGCCAGAAGCTTGCGGCCATCTGCCGTCCTGCCGAAAACTTCGAAGGACGAGCCGACATAGACGATCTGTTCCACCGTGACGTCGATGGCCGGGCAGGTGCTGGCGGAGGTGGCGAGAAAGAAGTTCTCCGGCCTGATCAGCGCCACTGCCGGCTCTTTATTCGCAACTGCCGCATTTGGTGCGTGTCGGATCGCCGTCCCTTCTCCGGTGATGAAATCCTGGCCGTCGCTCCGGCCTTCGAACAGGTTGCTCGCTCCGATGAAGCTTGCGACGAAGGTGTTGGCGGGGTGGTCGTAGATCTGCCGCGGCGAGTCGAGCTGCTGAATCCGGCCGCCGTTCAGCACCGCAACGCGGTCGGACATGGTCAGCGCCTCCTGCTGATCGTGGGTCACGAAGATGAAGGTGATGCCGAGTTCGTGCTGCAGGTTTTTCAGCTCCAGCTGCATGGCTTCGCGCAGGTGGCGGTCGAGCGCCGAAAGCGGTTCGTCGAGAAGGAGCACCTTGGGGCGTGCGACGATGGCGCGGGCAAGGGCCACGCGCTGCTGCTGGCCGCCCGACAATTGTCGCGGCAGCCGTCCTTCCATATCTTCGAGTCCGACCATCTTCAGCACGGCGCGCACCCGCTCGATCCGTTCGGCCTTGCCGATGCCGGCGGCTTCAAGCGCATAGCCCGTATTCTCGCCCACGCTCATGTGCGGGAAGAGCGCGTAATTCTGGAAGACGGTGTTGACCGGGCGGCGATAGGGAGGCCGATCGGTCATGTCCTCTCCGTCGATGACGATACGCCCGGCATCAAGCTCGACGAAGCCGCTGATTGCTTGCAGCAGCGTGGTTTTACCACAGCCGGATGGTCCTAGAAGTGTAATGAATTCGTTGCGGCCGATCTCCAGATCGATACCGTCAAGCGCCTTGACCTGCCGACCCTCAGGAGTCGAAAAGGCCTTTGCGGCTGAAGCCAGCCGCACGATTGCATCTCGCATGCTTCGTTCCCCGAAATGTTATTAAATTAACTCTTGCGTGATTTCGATATGTTGATATCATTTTTTTGTCGAAGTCAACGCCCTCAACGCGGTCGGTCAAAGCTTCCACAGAGGCTGAGCCTAGCGCGCCGAAGGGATAATAATCCTATTAAGGGGAACCAAAATGACGATTTTGAAAGGCGCGTTCCGGCGCCTGGGCCTTGTTGCGCTTACGGCATTGCTGCCGACCGCGGTTCTTGCCGACGAGCTCAATATTTATAACTGGGGCGAATACATCAATCCGGCCGTCCTCCAGAAGTTCGAGGAGGAAACCAAGATCAAGGTCAATCTGTCGACCTATTCTTCGAACGAGGAAATGCTTGCCAAAATCCAGGGTGGCGCGACCGGTTACGACATCGTCTTTCCGTCCATTCATATGCAGGAGATCATGGCCAAGCTGAACCTCCTGGAAAAAACTGATATCGACACCTATGAGGGTTTCAAGAACATCGACCCTCAGTTCCTGCGCGCCAAGAGCGATCCCAAGGGTGAATATTGCCTGCCCTACGCCTTCGGCACCGTCGGCATTCTTTACAACCGTCGGGTTCTCGGCAAGGACATCACCGGGTGGAAGGACCTGGTTGCGACCGTCAAGGAGAAGCACCTGAAATTCACGCTGCTCGACGATATGCGCGAAGTGCTTGGTGTGGGTTTGATCCTCAACGGACACTCGGTCAATTCGACCAAGCCGGAGGATCTCCAGCAAGCGGCTGACACCGTCATCGAAATGAAACCCTATGTGGCGGCGTTCACCTACGACTCGCGCCCGATGGTGGAATCCGGCGATATCGCCGCGGCTCATTTCTTCGTCGGCTCGATGATCAACGTCTTCGGCAATCCGAAGGACCTCGGTTATGTCATCCCGCAAGAGGGCGCGACCATGTATCAGGAGGATATGTGCGTGCTGAAAACGGCGCCCAACAAGACGAACGCAATCAAGTTCATGCAGTTCTATACCCGCCCGGATGTTGCAGCGCTCAATGTCGCGCAGCAGACCAATGGCACGCCCAATGTTCCGGCGCGCCAATTGACGCCGGAAAACATCAAGAATAGCAAGGAAATCAACCCGACTGACGAAACCATGAAGCGCCTGCAGATTTTCGAAAATCTCGGACCGGGTCTCCGTCAATTCGATCGCGTATGGACGAAAGTCAAGACAGCGCAGTAACGTCATAATGCGATACTCCGCCCGGTCCCGGGCGGAGCTTCACCGGAGGGAAGATTGTCGAAGGATATATTGAAGCTTGTGCAGAGCGCTGACATGCGCAAGTCGAAATCCGACAAGCTGATCGCCAGCTATATCGAGCGCAACATCGCCGAACTTCCCTTCGAGACAGCGAAATCCATTGCAGCCAGGCTGGAGATCTCGCAGATGACCGTCGGTCGCTATCTGCGACGGCTCGGTTTCGATGGTCTCGATGAGCTCAAGACGGCTTTGCGGCGCGGCGGCCGCTCGAATCCCGCCTGGCAGATCAAGGGGTCGCTCGATCGCTTCCAGGATGATCTGCGTGACGGCAAATTCCTTGCGGGTCTGCTGCAGCAGCAGGTCGAAAATCTCGGCATGATCTATGAGCTGACGACCGCGCCGCAGTGGCAGCAGACGATCGATGCGTTGATATCGGCAAGCGAAGTCTATGTCGCCGCCTACCAGAATGTGCGCGGCATCGCGCAGTATTTCGCCGCCCAGCTTTCCTACACGAGGTCGCGCGTTTCCTTCATGGACGGATTGAACGGCACCTATGCCGAGCTGCTCGACGGGGCGGTCGAAGGTCGCGTGCTCTTCCTTCATGATGTCCGTCGCTTTGCAGCCAAGGCGAGACCGCTCGCCGAAGAGGCGCGCCGCGCCGGTGTAAAGGTCATTCTGTTGACGGATGAGTTCTGCCCCTGGGCCGAAGACGTGTCGGACATCTCACTCGTCATCCCCGGATCGCACGGTCCTCTCTGGGATGGCGCTGCGACCATGACGGCCGTGATGGACCTCCTTCTCAGCAACATCATCGTCGTGCTGAGCGGCAAGGTGGGCGAGCGTGTGGAGTTGCTGACCCGCTTGCAGGATGTGTTCGGCGATTTCGAGAGCTGACCAGCGGCGTGGGCGTCTTGCTCCCGTAACGAACCATGGCGTAGTTTGAACGCTCGACCATGTTCCGTTCCGAGCAATGGATTCAAGAACTTGCCTTTTCGTCTCTTTCTTTCCGCATGCGCTCTCGCAATAGGCGTCAATTCGGTCTCGGCTCAAACGCGAGACGTCTCCGACGCCGCTTCGCTGGTGCTTCCAAACCTGGAACAGCTGCAGCAGGCCGTTGACCGCGTGAAGCCAGATGCCCCGCGAATCCGTCAGCTTCTCGGCTGCATACCCGCCTTCAGGCAGCCGGAGAATGTTCGTCTTTGCGCCACGGCAGACGAAGGCAGCAACGACTTCGTCTATAGCCTGCCTTTCCGTCTCGCAGACGGCCGCTGGAACCTTGTTCTGGACGAAACAGGAATACCGGCCACAGTCGAGGGGGCTTGTGCACCCCCTGATGTCGCCCAGTCCGCGCTTCGAGGGTTGCGCAACGATGCAAGCCTGAGCGTCACCGGAGAGATTGACGATGGCGAGGGTCTTTTTACCGCCGACCGAGGCATGCTGCGCGACAAGAAGGGACCCTATCGCCTGATGTGCCGCTATGAGGCCGTCACCGGCTTTGGCACAAAGTATCTCATTATCACCTATGTGTGGCACGACGGATCGCACTACATCATCGATCCTGATATCGAGGCGTGGCCGGATAGTTAGCGGTATTGGCGCAAGTATCCCTGTTCGACGATGCAACCTGGCATCGTCGGCGTAAGGCTGCCGCAAATGGACGAGGCCGTCAGGCGGCTTCGAGAGCTGCCGCCAGATCGGCGATCAGGTCGTCGGGATGCTCTATCCCGATCGACAGGCGGATCGTCGATTCCAGAACGCCGATGCGGTGGCGCACGTCCACGGGAACGCCGGAATGCGTCGTCGTCGCGGGATGCGAGGCAAGCGATTCCGTGCCGCCCAGGCTGACGGCCAGCTTGAAGATCTGCAGTGCATTCAGGAACCGGAATGACGCCGGTTGGCCGCCCTTGATATCGAAGGAGAAGGTCGAGCCAGCGCCGGTGCACTGGGCTGCGAACGTCCGGCCCGTAGGCGACGCCGGATCCGCGTAGGCAAGATAATGAATTTGCTCGACTTTCGGATGATTGCGCAGGAAATCGGCGACGGCGCTGGCATTGCTGTTTGCCCGCTCCATCCGGATCTGCAGGGTTTCCAGCGAACGGCCGAGCATCCAGCAGGAATGCGGATCGAGCTGTGTGCCGATTGCTCCGCGCAGAGCCTTGACCTGTTTCATCACGGCTTTCGAGCCGAGTGCGGCGCCGGCGATCAGGTCGGAATGGCCGCCGACATATTTGGTCAGCGAGTAGAGGGAGATATCGGCGCCATGTTCGATCGGACGCTGGAAGACGGGACCCAGCAACGTGTTGTCGCATGCGATGATCGGCGTATGACCCTGCTTCCTGCCGATCGCATCGGCGACGCGGCGGATCATGGCGACATCGACAAGGCTGTTCGTGGGATTGGCTGGTGTTTCCAGAAGAATGAGCGAAACACGGCCCTTGGTCATCGCTTCCTCGGCGCTTGCCGTCACCGAGGCTTCATGGACACCATCCGCGAAACCGACTGCGGAAACGCCGAGATTGAGAAAGGTTTTTGCGATCAGCGTTTCCGTACCGCCATAAAGCGGCTGCGAATGCAGGATCACGTCGCCCGGTCGAACGAAGGCCAGGAGGGTTGTCGATATGGCCGACATGCCGGAGGAAAACAGGGCGCAGCTTTCCGTGCGCTCGTAAACGGCCAATCGATCCTCGACGATCTCGCTGTTGGGATGGTTGAAACGCGAATAGACGAGACCGACGCCCGTGCCCTTTGGCGGCTCGACGCGGCCGGATATGTAATTGAAGAAGTCGCGCCCATCTTCTGCGGATTTGAAGACGAAGGTGGAGGTCAGGAAAACGGGTGGCTTGACCGCGCCCTCGGACAGTTCCGGGTCGTAGCCGTAGTTCAACATCTGGGTTTCGGGGTGAAGCGCGTGGTTGCCGATATGCGTTTTCGAGGGATGCGGCGCAGTCATGATGGTCTCCTCAACCGACGACACGAACATTAGATTCGTATTATATCATCACTCGAGGCGGTTGCATGCCTTAGTCTTTGGCTGATCGACGAGCCCGCCCACGGCGGGCTCGTCCGGTCGATAGCGTCAGTAGATTTCCGGTACGTACATTTCCGGCGGCACCGGCGTGCGATGATAGTCGGCGTTGCGCATGCGTTCCGGCAGGATGATTTCCGGCTTCGGCACGTTTTCGTACGGAATCTGCTGCAGCAGATGGGCGATGCAGTTGAGGCGCGCCTTCTTCTTGTCCACGGCATGGACGACCCACCATGGCGCTTCGGGAATGTGCGTGCGTTCCAGCATCTCTTCCTTCGCCTTGGTGTATTCTTCCCAGTGCACGCGGCTCTGCAGATCCATCGGCGACAGCTTCCACTGCTTCAGCGGGTCCTGGATGCGCATGTTGAAGCGGAATTCCTGTTCCTCGTCGGTGATCGAGAACCAGTATTTGAGGAGAATGATGCCGGAGCGAACGAGCATGCGCTCGAAATCCGGTACGGAGCGGAAGAACTCTTCCAGCTCTTCCGGCGAGCAGAAGCCCATGACGCGTTCGACACCGGCGCGGTTGTACCAGCTGCGGTCGAAGAGTACCATTTCGCCTGCCGTCGGCAGATGGGCGGCATAGCGCTGGAAATACCACTGGTGCTTTTCGCGCTCGGTCGGTGCCGGCAGCGCGACCACGCGGCAGATGCGCGGATTGAGACGCTGGGTGACGCGCTTGATGGCGCCGCCCTTACCGGCGGAATCGCGGCCTTCGAACAGTACGACGACCTTGAGCTTCTTGTACTGGACCCAGTCCTGCAGGCGTACCAGCTCATGCT
>NZ_JAELTU010000503.1 GCF_016429015.1 Rhizobium sp. ASV20 | reverse complement strand
TGTGAGTACTTGATGGTAATCAAAACCATTGGACAGTCGTTTTGCTGACTCATTTGTTCAGATTGGGCATAAGCCCATTCATGAGGGAGAAACTCGTGCAGCGGCTCGCAAAGGAAGTGGCGAAGGAGAAGTGCTCCTAGTACACAGATTGGATAATTTTAAGTACATGTGACGAAGCTGTGTATATAAATGTATCAAGACTGTATTATCAAGCGGGTTTTGCCTCTCCATAACAATACGTCGGGAGTCGAGTATTATTCAGTCCCACGGACAAGACATGCAGGATTGAACACGAACGACTATTCAGACCAAAAAAGGGTTGTATGGGGAGGATTAGAATCGATGCTCAACGAACTATCCCCGTACCAATATTCTGAGAAGATTTCAACTTCACTCTGGAACCGCGTTCGGCGCTGCCGAACACAGATCAGAAAACCTCCACTCCAAGTCCACCAGTCACAGGC
>NZ_JAELTU010000502.1 GCF_016429015.1 Rhizobium sp. ASV20 | reverse complement strand
CTATTTATTATAAAAAAAATATATATATACGCAGCAACTACTCAAGATAATATCTTCGACCGAGAAAAAAAGGAACATAGAAAAGCAAGCATGACATATCCTTCGCATCGCAAGGCCGGCTTGGATATTAGCACCAAATCTCCACTGGCCTAAACTTCTGCAACATTCCTATTTCGGGCAAGTGAATCTACAATCCTTTACGTAGCATTATGGACCGCTGGTAATTACAGCTAAATACTCCCGGTTACCGAATCCACCTCTCCTTCTGGGGTCATTCCGGATTGGTGTAGGTGCGCTTCACAGACTAGATCGGCAAAGTACTACAGTTCCGCCGTCGGCTCATATCGGGAATGTGCCAGCTTAAAAAGACGCTTTTCCCGCGTTGTTAATATCGCTGTTCCTCTGTCCAGGTTCTTTTAATCGCAACTATTTTGCACAATGTTGTCAGCCGTATATGCTTGGAC
>NZ_JAELTU010000501.1 GCF_016429015.1 Rhizobium sp. ASV20 | reverse complement strand
CGATTTGTTCCTCATGCCCATTCTTTGGATCATGTATATTCTCAACTACATTGACAGAACGAATATTGTAAGTTAAGCCACAACTAGGAATAAGAGTTTCGATCATTTCCATTATTTCGATCATATTCGATCATTGCCATGTTGTGAAAAAGGAATCGCTGTTTCACTATTGCTACCGCTAACCAACCAACAGGGCAATGCAAGGATTGCAGGTATGCAAACGGACCTCAATCTAACCGACGACGGCTACGCATGGGTTCTCTCCGTCTTCTTTTTCAGTTATTTGCTGTTCGAAGTTCCCAGCAACATGATTTTATCCCGATCGCCCCCGTCCATCTTCCTTCCAACAATCATGCTCGTCTGGGGTGCTTTGAGCGCGGCCATGGCAGCCGCCCATTCGTATGGAGCTCTGCTCGGCTTCCGCTTCGTCCTCGGTTGTATAGAGTCTGGTTTCTTTCCAGGAG
>NZ_JAELTU010000500.1 GCF_016429015.1 Rhizobium sp. ASV20 | reverse complement strand
CCCCCCATTCCTCCTCCCTCGGCCTCTCAACATACACAGTCCGCATCCCATGGCTCCTCGCAGCCTGCAAATCCCCCAAATGCGCCGCAACCATGGCCACCTCGCCAGCAGTGGCATTCAAATCCATCACAGCACCGTTATACGTCGCCGGCGCAGGCTTATATGACCCATACGTCTCGGCGGAAAACAGCTTCTGGAACGCCAAGTCGCCAAAGTCGGATAAATCCCTCAGCAGCGCGAGGTTGCCATTCGACAGCGTCGCCGTCGTGACGCCCATTTTGGAAATGGAGCGCAGTGCGTCTGCCGAGTCGTCCCACGGCGTGAGCCGGTGCCAGACCAGGCTAAGCGAGGCTAGTTCGGTGGGCGAGAAGAGCCCGTCGAGCTCCCATTCTAGCAGCAGCGAGACGAGGCTGTCGTAGTGGTGCGCGTCGACATCTTTCCACGCCGTTGTGGCTGGGTCGAAGG
>NZ_JAELTU010000499.1 GCF_016429015.1 Rhizobium sp. ASV20 | reverse complement strand
ACTGACAGACGACATTATCACAGGAATGGGGGGCGCCGACGCAAACGTCAAGTCTGAGATGAGCTCTGATCTCGATGAGAACTTACCTCTAGAAACCGTCGAGATAGAAGCAGATCTGAAGTCTCGCTCTAGAGGCGATTTCAGTCTCTACAAATATCTCTCGGGGATGATAAGTAAGAAAAAGACCATTTTCTGGCTAGTATCTTTATTGGTGATGGTTGGCGCAGAGCGGTTTCCAGGCAAGTATTATACGTTGTGTCTTAGCTTTATCTCAAAACTAATCATGCGCCTATAGAGGTGTTCATCCGTATATGGCTGGAGGTAAATCCCACGAACAATACCTTCTTTATCGGCTATGCCATTATCGGAGGCAGCAGCCTCCTTATCGGAATGGGGGTGATCTGGTAAATTCTTATCCTCTATGCCCTTGCGCTATCAAAGAGTCAAGTCTACTAACTTAACAAG
>NZ_JAELTU010000498.1 GCF_016429015.1 Rhizobium sp. ASV20 | reverse complement strand
GGTTAGGGTTGTTGCCCTTTTCACGACGGACGTTAGCACCCGCCGTGTGTCTGCCTGATAGTACTCCCCGGTATTCGGAGTTTGGTTAGGATCAGTAAGACGGTGAGTCCCCATAGCCCATCCAGTGCTCTACCCCCGGGGGTATTCGTCAGACGCTCTACCTAAATAGATTTCGCGGAGAACCAGCTATTTCCGAGTTTGATTGGCCTTTCACCCCTAGCCACAAGTCATCCCAATCTATTGCAACAGATGCGGGTTCGGTCCTCCAGTTGGTGTTACCCAACCTTCAACCTGCTCATGGCTAGATCACTCGGTTTCGGGTCTAATGCAACAAACTATATCGCCCTATTCAGACTCGCTTTCGCTTCGCCTACACCTACCGGCTTAAGCTTGCTTGTTACACTAAGTCGTTGACCCATTATACAAAAGGTACGCCGTCACCCTTGCGGGCTCCGACTGTTTGTAGG
>NZ_JAELTU010000497.1 GCF_016429015.1 Rhizobium sp. ASV20 | reverse complement strand
GCCCTCCTGTTGCTGGTTGCCAAGGTCCTGATCCGCAACAAGGCACTTTATGAAGCACCGAAGGGCAATGCACCGCCGCCGATGTGGATCCGCGGTCTGCTGATCTTCACCTGCACCGGCGTCAGCTTTGCCCACGGCTCGAACGACGGCCAGAAGGGCATGGGTTTGATCATGCTCATTCTCATCGGTCTCGTCCCGACTGCCTTCGCGTTGAACCGCACGCCCGATATCAACTACCTCGACGCCTACAAGGCTGCCTCCGTGCAGGTCGAAGCGGTGCTCGGCAAATATGTGAAGCCCGGCGTCGCCGCTCCTGCCGATCCGAAGGCCGCCGTGAGCGCAGCGGTGAAAAGCAAGACCTGGTCGGATGTGACTACTCCGGCGCTGCAGGCCTATATTCACGCGACGAGCGCCTCGATTGCGGCCTATCCGAGCGTCGAGAAGCTGCCGAATGGCCTCGTCAGCAAC
>NZ_JAELTU010000050.1 GCF_016429015.1 Rhizobium sp. ASV20 | reverse complement strand
CCTTTTTCCAGGTCGCACCTCGTCTTGTCTTCCTGCCGAGCCTTTTCCTGGCTCTGACTGTGCTTGGTATCAATCTTCTCGGGGATGGCTTGCGCGATGCCCTCGACCCTCGAATTGCAAAGGGGATGTGAGGAATGCTGATGAAAACGGCCACTCCCGTCATTGAGGTTCAGGACCTCGCCATCTCTCTTCCGGGTGGCGGCGATCGCGGCTTTGCGGTCGATCACATCTCTCTTTCCGTCGCGCCGGGTGAAATCGTCTGCGTGGTGGGTGAGTCCGGCTCCGGCAAATCGGTCACCGCACAATCCATCATGGGCTTGCTGCCGAAGGTGTTTCCGAAGCCCGCCGGCCGCATCCTGTTCGAGGGCAAGAATATCACCGAGGCAACTCCCGCCGAGATGCGGGACCTGCGCGGCCGCGGCATCGGCATGATCTTCCAGGAGCCGATGACCGCATTGAACCCGGTCCAAACAGTCGGCGAGCAGATCGACGAGGTATTGCGGACCCACTTGTCCCTGTCGCGCAGGGAGCGCTTCGAGAAGGTTATCGCCGCCATGGCGGAAGTTCGCCTGCCCGATCCGGAAAAACTCTATCACGCCTTTCCGCACCAGCTCTCAGGCGGCCAGCGCCAGCGTGTTCTCATCGCGGCGGCATTGATCCTCCAACCGAAACTGCTGATCGCCGACGAACCGACGACAGCGCTCGATGTAACGACCCAGGCGCAGATCCTGTTGCAAATTCGCGAGCTGCAACGCGAGCGCGGCATGGGTGTTCTGTTCATCACCCATGATATCGGCGTCGTACGCGAGATTGCCGACCGCGTCGTCGTGATGAAAGCCGGCAGACTGGTCGAGCAAGGCACCGCCGATCAGGTGCTCGATGCGCCGGTCTCGGACTATACGCGCATGCTGATCGCCTCGGTTCCGACTCTCGAGCCGAAACGAAGCGCCCATGTCGTCAACGGCGCCGTCGCGCTTGAGGTGACGGCGGTGACAAAGACTTATCACAGCGGCGGCCTCTTCCGCGACCGTCGCACCGTCCAAGCCCTGCGGGAAGCCTCGCTTTCCGTAAGGCGCGGCGAGACACTCGGCATCATCGGCGAATCCGGTTCCGGCAAGTCGACGCTTGCGCGCTGCGTCATGCAGCTGATCGAACCGTCATCCGGCAGCATTGAGTTACCTGATGCCGGGGATGGCCGCACGTTGCGGCAGCGCATGCAAATGGTCTTCCAGGATCCCTACAGATCGCTCAATCCACGCCGCACGGTCGGGCAATCGATCATCGAAGGGCCGATGAATTTCGGCCAAAGCAGGAGCGAGGCCTTGGAGCGGGCGCGCGAGCTGATGCAGCTCGTCGGACTCGAGCCCCATGCCGTCGATCGCTTTCCGCATCAGTTTTCCGGCGGTCAGCGCCAGCGCATCTCGATCGCGCGGGCGTTGGCGATGGAACCCGACATTCTGGTGGCAGACGAGGCCGTGTCCGCTCTCGATGTCTCTGTCCAGGCTCAGGTCCTGCGTCTGATCGACGACATCCAGAAGCGCTTCGATCTGGCCATTCTTTTCATCACGCATGATCTGCGCGTCGCAGCGCAGATCTGTGACCGGCTGATCGTCATGCATCGCGGGGAAATCGTTGAGCAGGGAGCTGTGTCGACCGTCTTTGCAGCGCCGGCCCACCGATACACGCGCGAACTGCTCGCATCGATACCAGGCCGGGCGGAACAAAAGGTTCCGGCCTGAGGAAATCTCTCGAATAATAAGGGGAATGACCATGTTTAACCCGATGAAAGCCACCCGCCAGGCCCTGTTCGCCTCGGCCGTTCTGCTAACGTGCTTCGGGACTGCTTGGGCGGAAGGCACCCTCAAGATCGTGCCGAGCGCCGATCTCCAAGTGCTTGATCCGATGGGCTCGACCGCCGACATCGTGAAGATGCACGGCTTCATGATCTACGACACGCTCTATGCGCTCGATGAGCATTTCAAGCCGCAGCCGGAAATGGTGCAGGACATGCAGCTCTCGGCCGACAAGAAGACCTATCGCTTCACGCTGCGCGACGGACTGAAATGGCATGATGGCCAGCCGGTCAAGGCGGAGGATTGCGTGGCCTCATTGAAGCGCTGGCAGGCTCGCGATGCCGCCGGGCAGCTGATGGCGCGCGAGCTGAAGGAAATGCGTGTTATCGACGACAAGACCTTCGAGCTCGAATTCAAGGAACCCTACGGCATCGTGCTGGAAAGTCTCAGCAAGGTAGCGTCCAACGTACCCTTCATGATGCCGAAGCGGATCGCCGAAACCGACCCCTACAAGGAAATCACCGATTACACCGGCTCCGGCCCCTATAAATTCGCCAGGGACAAGTGGATCCCCGGCAGTAAGGTGGTCTACGAGAAATTCGCTGACTATGTTCCGCGGAAGGAACCGGCAAGCGGCCTTGCCGGCGGAAAAGTAGCGCAGTTCGACACGGTCGAATGGGATATCATCAAGGATCAGCAGACGGCGCTATCGGCGCTGATGAGCGGTGAGATCGATTTCTGGCAAAATCCGTCGCTCGATCTTCTTCCGGTCATTGAAGCGGCGGGCAATCTGCAAACCAAGGTCATCAACCAGACCGGCACGCAGGGCACGCTCTTCTTCAATCACACTCAACCGCCCTTCGACAACCCGAAGGCGCGTCAGGCCATGTTCTACCTGACCAACCAGCAGGCCTACCTGCAGGCAGTCAACGGCAACCCCGACTACTTCAAGACCTGCGCCTCCTTCTTCATTTGCGGTAGCCCGATGGAAACCGAGGCCGGACTGGACGCGCTGAAAGCACCCGATCCGGCGAAAGCCAAGGCGCTTTTCAAAGAGGCCGGGTGGGATTTCTCCAAACCCATCGTCATTCTCGATCCGACCGATGAAAGCATCGTGCATCCGGAAACCGTCGTCACCGTTCAAGCGATGCGGGATATCGGCCTGACCGTCGATGTGCAGGCAATGGACTGGGCGACCGTCCTGAAACGCCGCAATTCCAAGGAGCCGGCCGACAAGGGCGGCTGGAACCTGCTTCATTCCTACGTTGGCGGACAGGTGGTCGCCAATCCGGTTTGGAGCATCACTTTCTCGGCCGCGTGCGAGAAGGGCATCTTCGGCTGGCCGTGCGACAAGACGCTTGAGGATCTGCGCCTGAAATGGGCGCTTGCCGATGGCCTCGACGCACAGAAGGCGGTCGCAGCCGAGTATTCGAAGCGCGCGTTCGAAACCGGTCATCATATCCCGCTCGGCCAGTGGAACACCTTCGTCGCTTATTCGAACAAGCTTTCTGGCGTGCTGACGACGCAGGATGTGCCGGTGTTCTGGAACATCAAGAAGAGCGATTGACACGATTTCGAGGAAAGGCGCCCCGACGCGCCCTTTCATCCGACTTCCCTAGAATAGTGAGCATACAATATGTCGACCGATTACGACCGTTTACCCTTCGAACCTCACGAGTATCTCGCACGCAGGGATGCGTTAAGAACCCTCATGGCCGAACGCGGCATCGATGCCTGCGTGTTTAACTCGGCCGAGAACATGTATTATCTGACGGGCTTCGGATCGCTCGCCTATGGCGCGACATCCCTGATCGTTCGCGCCGACGGCAAAGCGATCTGGGTCATGCGGCTGACCGAACTCAGCAATATCCGGGCGCTCAAGGGCAAGATCTGGGCGGATGACGGCGTCGGCGTTCGGGACGGACAGGACTATACGGCCATTCTCGAGCGCACACTTGCCGATTTCGTGCCCGTCAACGCCACGATCGCTGTCGAAT
Organism: Rhizobium sp. ASV20; assembly: GCF_016429015.1. Taxonomy (GTDB): domain Bacteria; phylum Pseudomonadota; class Alphaproteobacteria; order Rhizobiales; family Rhizobiaceae; genus Rhizobium. The sequence goes on along the minus strand of NZ_JAELTU010000050.1, from coordinate 39,629 downwards.
ACGCGACCGTTCAGACGGCCTTGCGAGGCTTCGTTCGGCCGAAGGATGATGCGATTCTCAACGCGTCCGGCCTCGTCGAGCAACTGCGCCGCATCAAGAGTACGGCGGAAATTGCTCTTCTGCGCAAGGCAGGCCAAATCGCGGCGCAGTCTTGCCACGATGGCTTCGAGGCATTGCATGAGGGCATGACCGACACAAAGCTTGCCGCAGTCGTTACCAACAGCATGCTTGCCAATGGCAGCCACCGGCCGGTCAAGATGGCGAATGTCTGTGCCGGGCCTCGCACCGCCCGCGCCCATGTTACCTGGTGCGGCGCACCGATTTCCCGCGGAGAGCTGGTCAATATCGAGCCTGCCGCATCGATCCACGACTACCATACGCCGATCTTCCGGTTCTATTCGATCGGAGAGCCGGCGGATCGGGTGCGGCGCATGTTCGAAGTATGCAAGGAAGCGCTCGACGAGGGTTTTGCCCGCGTTCGCCCCGGCATGACTTCGCATGAGGCCGCACGCATATTCGAAGGCGTGATCGAGGGCCGCGGCTTTGCAGAGTGGATGGTTACGCGACCGGCCTACAGCATCGGTGCGTCCTTCCCGCCCGGCTGGGGCGAGGACGACGTCATGGCGATCCGTCGTCATCACGATGTTGTTCTCGAAGAGGGTATGTGCTTCCACGTAACCCCTTGCCTTTACGAGGATGGGATCGGCTGCGTTGGCGCCAGTATGCCGGCAGTTTTGACCGCGAACGGATTTGAATCCCTAAGCGGCGACGAAGCCATTTTTGGCGTGAAGTGAACGAGGGCATCATGGACATGAGCGCAAACAGCGACGCCTCAGACAGCAGGACAGCCTTCGACTTTACAAGGCTTAGCGCACGCGAGCGCTACAAGCTGATGATCGGCACTATCATTCCCCGCCCGATCGCACTGGTAACGACCGTCGACGAACATGGCCGCTTCAATGCGGCCCCGTTCAGCTTCTTCAATTGTCTTTCGGCCGATCCGCCCATTGTAGCGATCGGCGTCGAGAACAATCCCGACGTTTCTTTCAAGGATACCGGCCACAACATTCGGATGACGGAAGTCTTTACCGTCAACATCGTCTCGCATGCCATTGCCGAGGCGATGCATGTCTGCGGCACGAAATATCCGCGCGGGATCGACGAAATGAAAGAGGCGGGCCTGACGGCCATGCCCGGCGAAAAAGTTGCTTCACCATGGATAAAGGAGGCTCCGGCCTCCTTCGAATGCCGCCGGCATCTGACGCTGGAGCTTGGCAAATCGCGTCAGATCATCATGGGCGAGATCATCTTTGCCCACTATCACCCAGGCGCTGTCGATGAGGGCCTGCATGTCGATCCGGGCATCATCGATGCGATCGCTCGGCTTGGCGGCGACACCTGCTCCACGATCCGGGACAGGTTCGAAATGCTGACCCCGAAGCTGGCGTGATGGAGGTTAAAACAAGAGATAACATTATGGACACTGAAACCCACTTCCTCTGCGAAGCTATCGAGCTTGCGCAAACAAATTCGCAAAATGGCGGCCGTCCGTTCGGTGCCGTCGTCGTTAAGGATGGCGCGGTGATCGCAACCGGCGTGAACGAGATCCTCACCACGAACGATCCGACCGCCCACGCCGAGATGACGGCGCTCCGCCTTGCCAGCCAGAAGCTGAGGTCACCCAACCTGCAGGGCTGCACGATCTATGCCAGTGGACACCCCTGCCCCATGTGCATGGCGGCGATGCGCCTTGCCGGCGTGAAAGCGGTCTCCTACGCCTATTCCAACGACGACGGTGCGCCATTCGGGCTGTCGACCGCAGCAATCTATGAGGATCTGGCGAAGCCCTTTGCCGAGCAGTCGATGACGATCCGCTATGTTCGTACGCGTCTTGAAAACCAACCCGACCTCTATGCCGATTGGAAGCGGCGTCAGGACGAGCGGTCCTGAATCATGCAGAATGCCGCTTCCCGTTCCTTGCTTCCGCTATTGTTCGTCGTTGCCATCGTCGGGCTCAATCTGAGGCCATTCATTACCGCCGTCGGGCCGCTTGCGGGAGACATTCACACGCAAACCGGTCTCGGCCTTCAGGGCATGTCGCTTCTGACCATGGTGCCGATGGTCTTGATGGGGATTGTCGCCTTCGTCGGACCGTCCCTTCAAAACGCGCTGGGCGCACGCCGATTGATCCTCGGGGCTCTGGCGATATTGGGCATCGGGTCGCTGCTGCGCTTCTTTTCAGCCAGCGGCTGGCAGCTCGTAGGAACGGCAGCGGTGATCGGGTTCGGAGTCGCCATCGTTCAGGCGGTATTTCCCGGTGTCATCAAGCGGATATTCCCAACACGTGTCGCAGCAGTGATGGGCCTCTATTCTTCGATGCTGATGGGCGGCGGCGCGCTCGGCGCGAAAGCCGCGCCGGTCGTCGCGGGCGTAGTGGGAACATGGCATGCAGGCCTTGCGTGGCTTGCCATACCGGCCGTCATCGCCCTCTTGCTAGCCTCGATCTACTTGCCGACAGACGATCAACGGACATCGAGCGGAAATGTAACAGCCCATCTGTTGAGGCGGCCACGTGCCTGGTTGCTGATGGCCTGTTTCGGTCTCGTCAATGGCGGCTATTCGTCCGCGGTCGCCTGGTTGTCACCCTACTATCAAGGACAGGGATGGAGCGGAGCGGCAACCAGTAACCTTCTCGCCGTCATGGCTATCTGTCAGGCGACATTCGCCCTTGTCCTGCCGCTGTTGATCGGCCGTGAAGGCGATCGCCGAGCCTGGCTATGGTTGACGCTGCTCTTTCAGGCAGCCGGCTTTGCCGGTCTCGCCTTCTGGCCGCAGCTGGCTCCCTTTGTCTGGGCCGGGCTGGTGGGTGCCGGATTGGGCGGTTGTTTTGCCCTGTCGCTGGTGGTGGCGCTCGATCATCTGTCCGATGCCGGCCACGCCGGTGCGTTATCGGCACTGATGCAGGGCGGCGGCTTCCTGATCGCTGCCGTTCCACCCTGGATCGTCGCAGTCCTGCATGATCTGACAGGCGGCTTTCAGGCCGGCTGGCTGCTTCACCTGACATGCGTGGTCATTGTGGTCGCGCTGGTGCAGCGTCTCGCTTCCCATAGCTACCATAAGGCGATGCTGCCGATGCATCAGGCGCTGGCGGTAAAACAGGATGGCTCCGCGCGCTCCAGCCCTTAACACGGCGACCCCGCCCGATTGCCGGCGCGCGAGGCGGCAAGATTCTCGATCAGCCGTTTCAGACTGAAGACGGTCGCGACGGAATATTTGGGGCATCTCAATCGCTCTGTCAGAGCTGCAACGAACTCCGGAATATGCTTCCTGCGTCGCGCCCGAGCAGTTCCGGAGTTATATTTTCATAAAAATCAATTGCTTATGCCTGCCCGTGCGCGGGCAGTGATCCGCTCTCCGAACGCAGCTCCGGGACAGGATCGCGGCACTATCATAGCCGCTTAGGACCAACTCAAACATCTATGCTTCGGAACCATTAGGCCCAAGTCGACTTCCCGTATATCGAATGGGTTCACAAAAGTGTGGTGTTGCTAATTTTGACCAAAAAGCCGTCTCATGCTTTTCTGGAACGATCCAGTTGCCAAAAAAACATAATTGTTCCACGAACGTCACACATTAAACACTCAACGTTGAGAATCGGATCAGAGCTTAATGCGTATACAACTTGGTTTCCTCGGCATCTTCTTAGCACTTGCCTCCTCGGCATATGCTCTGGAAGCAGCCGCACCGCCAGTTCTGGCGCCGCTGCAGCAGCAGGCGCAGGCAGCGCATTTGAGCGCGCAGTTTCTGGAGCGCTTCCACTACAGGCCCCTTCCGCTCGACGATGCCTTGTCGGTTAAGGTTATGGACCGGTTCATCAAATCGTTGGATCCTGATCGTGTGCTCTTCATGCAGTCGGATATCGACAAGTTCATGACCGACAGCACCAAGATCGATGATGCCATCAACAAGGAAGATTTGCGGATCCCGTTTTCTATCTTCAATGTTTATGAGCAACGCGTCGTCGATCGCATGACCTATGCGCGTAGCCTGCTCAAGCAGAACTTCGATTTCAATGTGCAGGAAAGCTATTCCTTGCAGCGCGACAAGGCGCCCTGGCCGCAAACCGACGCGGAAAGCAACGATCTGTGGCGCAAGCGCGTCAAGAGCGATTGGCTGCGCCTGAAGCTGGCGGGCAAGGCGGACGACGCCATCCGCACGACGCTCGACAAACGCTACCAGAACTCGCTGGAACGTGCCTATAAATACAAGAGCGACGACGTCTTCGAGACGTTCATGGACGCCTACACGAAATCGATCGACCCTCATACCGACTATTTCGGCACCCGCGCATCCGCCGAATTCGATATTTCCATGAAGTTGTCGCTGGTTGGTATCGGCGCGGTCCTCCAGGAGAGAGACGACTACACGACAATTCGCGAGCTCGTGCCCGGCGGTCCTGCGCAATCGTCCGGCAAGCTTGCCGTCGGCGACCGCATCACCGGTGTCGGCCAAGACGCCAATGGTCCCATCAAGGAAGTTGTGGGAACGCGCCTCGACGAAGTCGTACAGTTGATACGAGGCACCAAAGGCTCCGTCGTGCGTCTGGACATTCTGCCGGCCGATGCCGGGCCGGATGGCAAGCACAAGATCATCAGCCTGGTGCGCGACAAGATCAGCCTCGACAAGCAGGCTGCCAAGAAAACCCTCCTTTCCGTGAAGGACGGCGACGCCACGCGCAAGATCGGCGTCATCACGCTGCCGGCCTTCTATGAAGACTTCGAGGGACGCCGCAGGGGCGACAAGGACTATCGAAGCGCAAGCCGCGATGTCGCGAAACTGCTGACCGAGCTGAAGCAAGATAAGGTCGACGGCGTTCTGGTGGACCTGCGCAACAATGGCGGCGGTTCGCTTTCCGAGGCGATCGACCTGACAGGTCTTTTTGTCGGCAAGGGTCCCGTGGTTCAGCAGCGCGATGCAGGCGGCAAGGTAGAGGTCGAAAGCGATGACCTACCGACGCCTGCCTGGACCGGCCCCGTCGGCGTGCTGATCAATCGCGGCTCGGCCTCGGCCTCAGAGATCTTTGCTGCGGCGATCCAGGATTATGGTCGAGGCGTCATCATCGGTGAACCGAGCTTCGGCAAAGGCAGCGTCCAGACGGTGGTCAATCTCGACCAGATCGCCCACAACAGCAAACCGAAATTCGGTGAGCTGAAATTGACGGTCGCTCAGTTCTTCCGCGTGAATGGCGGTACGACGCAGCTGCGTGGCGTGACCCCGGATATCAGCCTGCCGGGTCTTTCGGATCCGAAGACTTTCGGAGAGTCAAGTTTCGACAACGCCCTGCCGTGGACGGAAGTAAAGCCGGCTAAGTACACGCCATCAGGGAATGTCGCGGCCTTGCTGCCTGAGCTGCAAAAACTCCATGATGATCGTGTGAAGGGTGATCGCGATTTCCAGCGCTTCGTTGAGGATGTCACCGTGCTCAAGCAGCAGCGCGAAAAGCAGTCTCTGTCTCTCAATGAAGCCGAACGACGCGACGAAATGAACGCGCAGGCAAAGCGTCTGAAGTCACGCGAGCAGGTCAACGATGGCGTTGACAACAGCGAGGATGACGGCCTGCAGGCAAACGAACGCAGCCTGAGTGCCGATATCGCGCTGGAAAAGGCACGCAAGAACGCCAAGGACGTTCTTTTGAACGAGGCAGCCGCGATCGTTGCCGATGAAGCAAACCTGCAGTCAAGCGTGTCGAAGACCACCGCACAGCGATCGGGCGCTAGCGACGGAAAATAGTCATTCCTCGAAATTTCGACTTGCGCGGCCCCGGTCCACCAGCCGGGGCCGTATTGTCTTTGGGGGTAACATTGCCACCCCCATGATTGATGGAAGCGACGGCGCCGAAGTTCTGCGGCGCGGGTTCCGCGAGGTCGCCCTGATTCCGCTGCCGTCGGACGGACGATCCGCTGACATCTCGACCGGCCAGGCGAATGTCCCTATAGTTTCGACATCCCGCTCGCCTCGGACCTTGAGGCATGGGCATGGTAGGAACCGGAACATGGATCAGCTCAACAGTTCGACCGCTACTCTTCTTTCCAGTAGGGATCGCGGCTGGAAAGGTCTGGGAGCGGAGTTTCTTCATATTCGCGCCGGCCGCACGCATGTCCCGGGAACAGAGAGCCATCGCCTGGGCATCCATTTCGGCCGCGCGGTAAACGCTCATTGCCAATGCGATGGTCGGGATCTTCGCCGTCAGCAAAAGCATGGCGATATCGATATCGTCCCCGCCGGAATGGATGGCTGGTGGGAAGACGATCGCGATTGCACCATTCTGCGACTGACCGTCCGGCCGGAGCTCCTTCAGGCAGCCGCCCGGGAGCTTGGGCAAGACACCGAAGCCGTATCTCTTGTTCCGCGGTTCCAGCTTCGCGATGCCCGGCTTGAGTCGATCGCCTGGGCCATCAAGGCGGAGATCGAGGCAACCGTGCCATCCGACATCACCTATGCCGAGACCTTGGGCATGGCCTTGGCAATCCGTCTCGTGGATAATACTGGGCAGGGGCAAGCGACGACCGGCAACGATCGTGCGGCATTGAGCAGCCGGCAGCAACGGCATCTGACCGACTTCATCGAGGATCATATCGATCAATCTCTGTCTCTGGCCGATCTTGCCATCGTCGCCGGGCTCAGCATTTCGCATCTAAAGCCGCTGTTTCATGCCACCTTCGGCATGCCGGTTCATAAATATGTCCTGACGCGCCGTGTAGAGCGGGCCAAAGCGTTGCTGCTGACGGCAGATATGCCGCTCGCACAGGTCGCATTGGAGACCGGTTTTGCCCATCAAAGCCATATGACGCATTGGATGCAGCGACTCCTGGGGCTGACACCCGGCATGATCGTCCGAATGCATTCCTGACAGCATTTATCATCCGAATCTGCGATCAATCGTCCAAACCTGTGCGAACTGCGGCATGCCGACGTCTAATGTTGCCAGCAGACAAACAGGAGAAAAGACGATGCATGTCATTCTAGGCGCCAGCGGGAAAGTCGGCCGAACCACCATCACCGCCTTGCGCAAACACGGGATACCGGTACGCGCCGTGCTTCGCGATCCGGCGAAGGCACAGGCATTTTCAGACCTCGGCTGCGAGATCGCCATTGCCGACCTGAACGACCACGGCGCTCTTGTTGAAGCAATGAGCGGTGCCGATGCCGTACAAGTCATCTGCCCGGTCAACATCCGCGCCGAGCCGGCGCATGCAAAAATGCTGCAGCTGATCGAGGTGATGGCCGAGGCTTTGGCAGCGGCCAACCCTCGTCAAGTCCTCGCCATCTCCGACTATGGCGCACAGCATAGTGCCGGAACTGGTGTTACCTTGATTTTTCATGCGTTGGAGGCGCGTCTGCGCAAGCTGGACTCGAAACTGATCTTCCTGCGATCGGCCGAGCACATGCAAAACTGGGCACGATTGACCAAGGTGGCGGCCGAAACCGGCCAATTGCCAAGCTTCTATCACAATCAGGCCAAGCTGCTGCCCATCATCTCCGCTTTCGACGTCGGCTCCATCGCGGCCGAACTGCTTTTGGAGAGCAGTGATGCAAAGCTGCGCATCGTCCATGCCGAGGGTCCACGGCGCTACACGCCCAACGACATTGCCGCAGCCATAGGCCTGCTCGCCGGTCGGGACGTCACCGCCCTCCTCTTGCCCGAAACGGAATGGCGGAACGTTTTGCTGCGTGCAGGTCTCTCCGAAAGCTATGCGCAGTTGCTGGTAGAACTCTACATCGCCCACAATGCCGGCCGGATAGATGCCGAAAGCGATGTAGGAGAAATCCGTCGAGGCAGCACGGAGATGCTAGACGCGCTGAGGCCACTTCTGCGCGCATGAGAGCCTCCTTCCGGTGCACAGCGGGACAAGGCCTTCAGTCGACGCCGCCTGTTTCGGCGGCGCCGATGTTTCTGCTGCTGTGATTGAATGGTATTGCGCCTCAAATGATCCGCAATCTATCATTGCAGAAGCCGAAGAAACCTCTATTATCGGGCGCAACAAAACCTCAGTGCAGCAACCGATTGAAGGTCCGGAACCTTAGAAATCCGGATCAGGAGGCGGCCGACCATGTCTTGCATAACCTCTGATAACCACAGGCAGTATGCGGACAGCAAAAAGCTCGCCGCCCGGGCTCGTCTCAATAGCGAACATACCATCGCCGAGATCGGTTGGTTCCCATGGGTGGCGCAACAGCTTCCGCTGAAATCAGGCGATCAAATTCTTGATATCGGCTGCGGTCCCGGCTGGTTCTGGGCAGGGACTGCAGCGTCGTTGTCCGGGAATTTGAACCTGACGCTCTGCGATCTCTCGCCGGGCATGGTTCAGGAAGCCGTCGAACGATGCTCGCCCCTGCCCTTTGGCAGCATCGCAGGCCGGCAAGCCGATGCTGCAGCTCTACCTTTTGCCGATGGCTCGTTTGACGCCATCGTTGCGATGCACATGTTCTATCACCTGCCGGATCCGGTGAAGTGCGCGGCGGAGATGTATCGCGTGCTGAAGCCGGGCGGCTTTCTCGCCGTGACGACCAACGGCGTTGGCAACATGCGCAAAATATATGAGCTGACGACGGTCTTCGGCAGCCCTCCCCACGATCCCGCCGGCGCCGCCTTCGGCTACGATGCAGCAAAGCGGCTGATGCAAACCCAATTCGGAAATGTCGCCATGACCCAATATCCCGCTCGCATGCGAGTGACCGACCCCGAAGACATATTCCTCACGCTTACATCTTATCCGCCTGGAGAAGGCGCCAGCAAAGAGCAACGCTTAGCGTTGCGCACAGCGATCGCGGACGCATTCCAAGCTGGCAATGGCGTGCTGGAAACCGAAAAGGAAACCGCTCTTTTCATAAGTCTAAAGGTTGCGTGAACGGCTCGGCGTTCCGAGGAGAAGCCGGACAGCATTTCCGGATACGCGACCTTGACGGGGTTCGGACCGGAGGTACCGAGCACTTCCAAAGAATGCGTCGAGCGCGGCCTGCGGGAGCAATTTCGAGCGATGACTATCTCTCTGAAATAATAGCAGCAACAGATTATAATGAAGCTATTTGAGCCATCGCTTCCGCAAAGGAGTTGATGCCTCCTCAATCGTTGCCGAGCTGCAGCAGTTGTCCGCGGACAACCAGCGAGCTTTGATATTCAGCCCAGGCGGAGACGCATCGATTTTTATCTCTCGCTGCATCACCGCGTCTACCCACTAAATATACCGGTGAAATTACTTCGCCTGCAACTGCTTCATGGCCTCGAGATCCTCGTTGCTGACGAATTCGCAGGCGAGAAGGGTCTTGCCAGGAAAGGCAGAGGATTCGCGGGCGACCACGGAGACCACTCCCATTTCGGCAGCAGGCTGCTCGGCCTTTGACAACGTGCGCCCATATGACTTTGTCGCCGTTCCGAGGAGGTTGCCAAGATCGTCCGACTTCAAGTGATAGGTCTTGGCGAGATCATCGGCGCGCAACCCTTCCACCAGCACCCCAAAGCTGGTGCCTGCAAAAACAAGTTCGCTTGTCTTGAAGCCCTGGCGGCCAAAGTCGGCTGACAACTTATAGACCGCAGCCGTCAGCAGCGACGTATCTGCCTTCGCGAGCTTTTCGGCTTCCTCATACATCGTCATCGCCGACTTCGTGGAATAGGCCGGCTTACAAAGAGCCGCGTCGAAGAAGGCGGCCTTCTCAAATGCCAGCGCATTGGGGCCAAGCGAGAGCGAGAGAATGGTGCTCAGGGATAGGAGTGTTTTCATGTTCAAGACTGCTCTCCGGAAAACGGTCAATCGATTCGAACTCGAATCCTACTTATGTTCACTGCGTATGTATCGCCAGGCCGCCCCGACGCCAACCCGATTTTGAGGCCGACTTCGCAACAACGCTCAACGCGACCCACCGGAAGGGAGCGACATTCATGATGAGGAAACGCGGAGGTGCATAAACCTGAGCCGCCATGAGATACAAGGAAACCCTCGTTCTCGACCTCAGCGGATCAAGCATTGCGGGAACGGGGATTGATGAAATCCAACGTCCTGCCGCTGCCCACTACATACTGCGGCCGCTTTGGCGGGAGCCTATCAACATGAAGCCGGACCTATCGAATATCGCCTCAGGGGCAAAACGAACAATCGCGATGCGTCCAGCCTGGATGATTGAGCATGACGAGTAAGCGACTGCGACGTTGCTCGGTCGGGCACGGATCAGTCGATTCCTTCAGGAGGGATGAAGGATAGGCGCCGCGTACTCGATACCTTTCACGGCGAGATGCAAGCTATGCGTCAACTATAAAAATCTGGTTAACCAAAACTTGCTGTCGGTGCCGCTGTTGCATATATCGGGGTCGGTTCAACGAACCCATCAGCAGAAGAAGGCGGATTCTTTGCCGTTCCGTCAAAATCGCTTCACAATCAGTTCGTAATGGATTTCAAGGCAGAGGAACGATTTCATGGAAGAACCCTGGACGACCAATCGCGGGCCGATCGCGGCAACGGCACTCGACGTCAAGAAGGCCGAGGCGATCAATACACTTCTGGTTCACCGCATCGATATCTTGCCGGCAAAACCCGGCGATATCATTCGTCCCTTCGCACTTGGCCTCTGGAATGAAATTCGTCCGCTTTTGAAGCCCGACATGTCCGTAATGTCGCTTCGCCGCGCCACCAGTTCGTTTCTCCATTCCAAGCAATATTACTTTGCCTGCGCTCAACCGGACTCAATGCGTCATGACATCGCTGGCAATCCGATTGAACAGCTGTCGGCTGAAGACAGGCTCGCGGCCCAAAAACGTCTTACGGCGTTGCGGCAGGTACAAGCCAGACCTGCTGCGCCCGTGGATGAACCCAAGGTGCCGGCTCCCCCTGCCCTAAGCAAAGCGGATCTGATCCGCGCGTCGCTTCTCGGCGGCCGCAAACTTTCCGATCGCGTCGCCCGTTAAGATTCGAAATAGCTCAAGCACATGAAAGAACGGCGTCAGCCGTATTGAACAAGTGCGCCCGCATTCCAATGCCTAAAGATGCCAGAGTTGCGGCGCCGGGCCGCGCACTGGCTTCGCTCGAGCCGCGGTAACCAGCAGCGTCGCCCCGGAACCTTCATGCAGTAGTCCGCGGACTACGCTCGGCATAAGAAGCAAAACGGCGAGGGAAGTAGTCGTGCACCCTCCCCGATCCGTCGATGTAAGACCGTACATCGCGATGATCGTTGGAGCCGAACCTCCGGCATTTCGCGAGTAAAACCCGCTAAAATCTGCTGATTGTTTAAGCATTTGTAAAACGGCAACGAATCGGAGCATATTATAACTGCGTAGTTCCGCGGTATTCCGTCACAATTGCGCAGTTAATTGGGAAAACGACTATGCAACCGAGTCTCGCACTCAAGGACGATCAAGAGCATCTTCCGACGCTTCTGGCAACAGACGCGCAAGAGCTGTCATATCAGCTGCAGCAACACCAGGCAAAACTCTTCCCGCCTCAGTCACAAAAGACCATGCGGATGTTTTCGCCGGCCGAAGCTGCCGCCTTCATCGGCATAGGCGAAGGATACCTCCGCCAGATAGCAGCCGAAGGTCACGGCCCGGATCCGCTTTCGAACGGACGCCGACTTTACACCGCCGAAGATATGGACCGCATCCGCCGGGTTCTCGACGAGCGAAACGGTACGCCCAAATACGTGCCTGGCCGCAGAGGATCCGAGAAACTGCAGATCATCTCGGTGATGAACTTCAAAGGTGGCTCGGGCAAGACAACGACGGCGGCCCATCTGGCGCAGTATCTCGCTCTCAGGGGTTACCGCGTGCTGGCAGTCGATCTCGACCCACAGGCATCCTTGTCCGCTCTGTTCGGACATCAGCCGGAGCTTGATGTCGGGGAGGGCGAAACGCTTTACGGCGCCATTCGCTACGATGCGCCTCGGCCGATTTCCGATATCGTCCGCGCGACTTATACGCCGAACCTCCATCTCATCCCCGGAAACCTCGAGCTCATGGAGTTTGAGCATGAGACGCCGCGGGTGATGGCAGCCGGTAGGGCCGAGACCATGTTTTTCGCCCGCATCGGCGAAGCCTTGACCGAAATCGAGAGCTTCTACGATGTCGTCGTCATCGATTGCCCGCCGCAGCTCGGCTTCCTGACGATGTCGGCGCTTTGCGCGGCTACGTCCATTCTGATCACCGTCCATCCGCAAATGCTTGACGTGATGTCCATGTCGCAGTTTTTGACCATGACGAGCGAGCTCATGACCGTGGTCGAGAATGCCGGGGGACGCACCAGTTATGACTGGATGCGCTACCTCGTCACGCGCTTTGAGCCAAATGATGGGCCACAGAGCCAGATGACAGGCTTCATGCGAGCCATCTTCGGCAATCGCATGCTTCAAAATGCTATGGTCAAGTCAACGGCCGTTGCCGATGCCGGCGTTACCAAACAGACCCTCTACGAAGTCGAACGTGCCCAATTTACCAGAGGCACTTACGACCGCGCTCTGGATTCGCTCAATCTCGTCAACAGCGAGATCGAGACGCACATCCGCTCAACGTGGGGAAGGAAATAGAATAGATGGCGCGCAAAAACCTGCTTGAAATCTCCGCTCCGAATACGGTGCGTACAGACTCCTCCGCGTCGAAGGATAATCGCCCCATAGCCGGGTTTCTACCGCAGGCGAGGGCCGGTGGCCCTGTCGGCGGGATTACCAGGACGCTTGGCAACATCACCGAGAAGATGGAGCGGGCAAACGATCTAGAGCGGCAATTGGCTGAAGGCCAGACCATCGTTGAGCTCGACACCGACCTGATCGATGGATCTTTTGTTACCGATCGCCTTGAGATCGATCCGGTGGAACTTGGCCAACTTGTCGAGCAGATCCGCGAGCATGGCCAGCAGGTCCCTATTTTGGTCCGGCCGCACCCAGAAGCCAAGGGTCGCTATCAGGTTGCCTACGGTCATCGCCGTCTCGCAGCGACGAAAGAGCTTGGCATCAAGGTTCGCGCTGTCATCCGACAGCTGACCGATGATCAGCTTGTGGTGAGCCAGGGACAGGAGAACAGCGCCCGCACGAACCTCTCATACATCGAGCGGGCGCTTTTTGCGTTGCGGCTCGAACAGCGTGATTTCGGCCGGGATATCATCATGGCATCACTGGGTGTCGATAAGGCTGCGCTGTCGAAAATGCTCATCGTAATGAGACAGGTGCCATTGGCGCTAATCAGCGCGATTGGACCGGCGCCGGATATCGGTCGCAGACGTTGGCTTGAACTTGGAGAGCGCCTCGAAGGTATCGCCCATGAGCCGATCATCGTCGAGTTGTCCGCGGACAACAGTCGTAAGCTGTCGAGCGACGAGCGCTTTCAGCAGGCCATGGTTCTGGCGATCGGCAAGCCCACGTCAGTAAAGCCTGAGACCGTGCCGTCGACCATATCTGGTGTGCCGGTGACATTTAAGAGAACGCCGGCTCGTGCCACCTTTGTCTTCGACAGTAAGGCGGCTCCCGGCTTCGATCAGTTTGTGCAGGAGAGACTACAATCTCTCTTCAACGAATTCCAACAGGGAAAGGAAACGTAAGCAGCAAAAGAAAAAGGCCCCCAAGCGACGTCGTCGTGGAAGCCCTTCTCGATCTTAAGCACATCCAGAATCGCATTTCCACGAATCACAGTCAAGAGTCTTTGGCATCGTTTTGGTGAGCAGATTTCTTTTGCCTCAACGTAGGTGAAGGAAAATGGAAGCTGAATATGTGACGACGCCCTTCGGGCGGCGGCCGATGACGCTTGCCATGTTGGTAGCTCAAAGAAGAGCTCGGCATGATGAGCCTGTCAGATCGGTCGATAAGTGGAAAATTTATCGTGCGCTTTGCGAAGCCAAGCCTCGTCTCGATATCACCGATCGAGCGCTTGCCGTTCTCAATGCGCTCTTGAGCTTCTATCCGAAGAACGAACTTTCGGATGGCACAAACCTCGTCGTGTTCCCTTCAAACGCACAGTTGTCTCTTCGCGCCCACGGCATGGCCGAGCAGACGATCAGGCGCCACCTTGCCGCTCTTGTCGAGGCCGGACTCATCGTCCGCCGCGATAGTCCCAACGGCAAGCGTTACGCCCGCAGAACCAGGGCAGGGGATCTCCATGAGGCCTATGGCTTCTCCCTCGCCCCCCTTCTTTCTCGTGCCGGCGAGATCGAACATCTCGCTGCCGAGGTCGTCGCAGAACGCTTGCATGCACAAACGCTTCGTGAGCGCATTAGTCTTCTCCGGCGGGATATCGCCAAACTTATCGAAACCGCAATCGTCGAAGCCGTCAGCGGTGACTGGGATGCTATTCATTGCGGCTTCCGTTACATCGTCGACAGCCTTCCACGTTCCCCCAACCTGGCGGAACTCGAGCATTTGCTCCAAAAGCTGGATCTCCTGCATCTGGAAATCGTCAACCGACTGGAAAAACACGCAAAAACGAAAATTCTGAGCGCCAATCACTATCAAAATGAGCGGCACATACAGAATTCAGACTCCGAATCCATAACTGAATCTGAAGCTGAGTCGCCAAAACCGCGCGCCATGTTGTCCGCTGCAGATATCGAGAGAACGGCCCATGCAGTTCTCCCCGTGGTAAGCAAACCTGCAGGGAAAAATACGATACATCCGTTGCCAGCAGATCTCCGCCCTCAAAACATTGGGGAGGGTCGTACAGTGCTGAAATCATTCCCGCTGGATCTTGTCGTTCGTGCCTGCCCGGAAATCGCTGCCTACAGCTCCAACGGCCGGATCAACAATTGGCGCGACCTCACCGCCGCTTCCATCGTTGTCGGATCCATGCTCGAGATCAGCTCCGGAACGCACCAGGAAGCTTGTACCGTCATGGGCGTGGAAAACACCGCGACGGTCATTGCCTGCATCCTACAGCGAACCTCACAGATCAAATCCGCCGGTGCCTATCTTCGTGATCTCACCCGGCGAGCACAAAAAGGAGAATTTGCCCTCGGGCCCATGTTGATGTCTCTTCTACGGACCAATACCGCCCCGAACACAAGAAATCAGCCCGGGCCGGCCGTACCGGGAGATTCCGCAGCCTCGTAGAAAGCCGTTTTTCGACCAGCAATACGATAGACTGATCAGGACCTATCAGTTGCACTGAATGTATCCCCGACCAACGAAAACAATCGTTGATCACTTGGCTACCCATGCGCTGCATATGCCTGTTGGAACAGAAGTATTAGATAACTTCCGCTCGGAGGCAATATTCTTGAAAAATCAATTGGATGGAGAATGGTTAAAATTTAGCAGAAAGACACCGGAACAGGGGCGGTAGAGCTCTTATCTCTCTGTAAACATTGCATTCTTATCGCAGATTTGCACAGCAAAGTCTATGCGAGGCCGGCCCATTTGGTCATAGGGCTTTGAGCAACGCCTTAGGGGCTGTCGAGGCTCGACGGATGACGGTGCCAACTTACGCGGCACCGGCTATCCGGGTCTGATGCGGACGGCATCGTTCCTATTGGCAAATCGGTATGGGGCGAGCGGGAGGTGCCGGGTGATCCTTCTTGTACTGCACAATCACCGGCTCGAGCGTTTCCTTGGACCAGAACTTTGGCGTGCCGATCGCCTTCAGGCAGGAGTCATTCCAATACAAACCAGCCTGCGATGGTGATCGGCCAGCGGCTGCGGCTTTTGCGACGGCATTGATGTCCTTGGACTCCGGATAGATGTAGAGCGTCGTCGGATTGTCCTTGACCATGGAGATGATCTGATTGGCGTCGGACGCAGCCCAGCTCGTGCAACCGTCACTGCGACCCCCGGCATATTCCACCAGCTTGCCAAGCGGGACGTATCCCTCACGATTGGCATAGGGGCTCTGCGGATCCTTCTTCATGCACACACCCGCAACCTTCGCTGCCGCATGGCCACCGATTGCACGCTGCCGAGCGTTGGCAGTCTCCCCCTCGCCGTCGAACTGCAGAAAGGTCCGAAGATATGCCGTATCCTTCGCCTGCGAGCCCCGATAATAGCCCTTGAAGGTCGTTTTCGTTTCCTCCGTCAGATAGGAGCCGCCCGTCGTCAGGTTCGAATCCATTGCATTGCCGAAGTTCCGCGCACACATACGACCGTTGCCGAAGTCGGCGACGCCCTTGAGATCGCGGCCGCTGCCATGGCCGGAGGAAACCACCCGAAATGTCTGCGTGGCCTCGCAGACGATATAGAATCTGCCGCCGTCAGCCGGATCGTTCGGGCGTGTCGCATCCATTGCAAAGTAACAGGGATTCCTGACTTTGCCTTCGCTGACCTTCCGCATGTAGAGCGAGCGCGCTCTTTGCAGAACCGGACGGGCAATTTGTCCGTCTGCCTGACCGACATGCGTTGTGAGCCACGCGGGCATGTCCAATGATTGTTCCGCCGCAAGAGAGGGCGGTGCATTTGCGACAATGATGGCAACAGAGCAAAGGCTGAGCATCCTGACGATGCTTCGAGGGGCATATCTCAACCGCACGGGATTCGATCTCCTGTTAGACGCTTCGGACCGGTGCCGTTAAGAACGGCATATGACAGCGTGCTTGCCCCACAAGCTCGGCTGTCATGTGCCCGGATCCAGAAATCATAGTTGTGCTCTGTTTTGCTGAATGAGATCCTAACGACCTTCGGAAATAATGGCCGCCGCGATAGAGATCGCGTGCTTGCCATCCCTCCCTTGGTCCGCCTCGCCAAGCATTCGGGCGCAAATATGGCTGATCTTCGACCGATGGAGGTCGTCCATAGTCACATAGTTCAATCGGTGACGTTTGATAGACGTCAGCCGCGTGATCTGGTCTCCCGTCTACCCCCTTGATCAAGGTGAGATGATTGCGCTTCCCACAGCGCCGCGGTTGCGCTATCCGCGCAACTATGCATCGCCGCGACGCGCCCTGCGCAGGATCCACACGATGGCGAACTCGGTGGCAATTAAGCTGACCGCGACGGCAAGACCCATAGTGATCGGATCATAGCCGCTTCCATACAACAGGAAACCCAGACACAGGAAGGGCGTATTCCATAACAGGCTGCCGATAAGGGTGGCTAGGATGAATCCGCGCAATTCGAGTTTGAACACACCGGCTGGCAAGCCGAGATAGACGCGGACGGCCGGTATCGTATGGCCGACGAGGGTTGTCCAAAACTGATTGCGTCGATAGGCGCCAATCAGTCGTTGGTAGAGTGAGGGCGGCAGCAGAATGAAGCGGCCATAGTTCATAACTAGCCTCTCGACCCGATGTGAGCCAAGCGCCCGCCCAAGCCCATACCAGAGCAGAGAACCAAGCGTCGATCCAATCGTGGTGGCAGCTATGATTGCTGCGAGGTTCAGGCCGCCTTTCGCCGTCATGCCAACAAACATCAGCAGGACATAGGACGGAAAGATAGGGATGAATTTTTCCGCGACAGCCAAGCAGACAAGACCGACGATGCCAAAACTCAGCATCGTCACAATAATGGGTGACATCTCCATGGTCGGTTCACATCATCGGCAGGAGGAATAATCGAGGCTGCGCGTGATCCGATAGACCGAAGCAGGGGGCAGGTTGCGCATCGTCCATCCGCACCGTACGGCTTCCAGCCCCAGATGATCGAGTATCCTGCGAGGCACCGGGCAGCGTGGTCCATAGGTTATCTGATAAAATGCAGCGCCCGGCGCCATGCATGCGAAGGCACCGCTGAGAATAGCCGCTGCCTTGTCCGGCGGCATGGTCAAGATGCCCAACCCGCTGATGACAGCACCAACCGCAGCGCTTGCCGAAAGACCCACCGTTGCCAACTCGGTGGCGTCCATGTGCAGAACCCGAGCCAAGGGAAAGCGGCTTCGGAGCAAGCGCGCGAAGATAGGGTCGTATTCGACCAGGGTGATACTCTGCTCCGGTACGCCGCGCGCAAGCAAGGCTTTCGTAAATGGGCCGGTTCCCGCCCCCAATTCAAGAACATGACCGGTGCTGGACGTCACCCCTGCCGTCATCAGGGCTGCCACGGCGCTTCCGGATGGGGCGATAGCCGCGACACGCAGAGGATTGCTGATCCAGGCTCGAAAGAAGGCAAGCGCGTCAGAACCCAGCATGGCAACCTCGCTTGTTCAAAGCAAATATGGCCGTGTCAACGGCGACGAGTTGCACGAGTAACGTCGGTAACATTTTCAAACCATCCAGATATGAGGACCGTTAACCGTTCCATATGAACGGTTGCTCGATCGACGGAGGGCAGCTCATGGCGAGTTGCGAACCAGATCAATCGCAAGGCTGTGTCCCATGCCTGGATTGAGACAGCCTGTCAGGATGGAGCGTGACAGGCCGATCTGATGCTCAGGGCTAGTTCTGGAGCGGCACCTGGACCGGCTCTGCAAGATCGATATAGGGAGGGGAGGGAGCTGCATTGCGGCATGCTCTCATCGGCTAGCGGAGACGACGGCGCAAACTGGCAGCTAATCGACATTTCAGTAAGAGGTGTACCGACGACGCCTTACCCGGTTCGCGAAATGGCTAAAGATAATGCTTCTTGTCGATTACTCCGAATATGCCGACTTTAGGGAAGGCAGATCCATCGCAGCACGCTCTGCGTGCGGCTACGATGGAGGGTTCGACACCTGACTGTTCTAGTAGTTGCTGATTTTCTTCATATAGCGGCGCCCGTCGAGCATGACGGTCTCACGACGTGCGGCAAGCTTGTAGGCGAACTTCCACAGGACATCAAAGAAGATCAGCGGCACAAGATAGCCCTTGAACGCATCGTCGATCCCGTCCAGTTCAAGATCGGCGGCATCGAGCACGAGAATGTTTTTCTCGTCGCCATATTTGAACAGGAAGTCGCGGGTACGCTCTTCCAGCCGGCGGGTCTCGTCCAGGCCGATGAAACTGATGAAGCTGGCATTCTTGTCCACAACTTCGAAAGGTCCATGGAAGAACTCATCGGCATGGATGGCCTGTGAATTGATCCATAGCATCTCCATCAGAACGCAGATCGAAAACGAATAGGACGCGCCATAGTTTGCGCCGCTTGCGGTCGTGTAGATGACGTTGCGGTCCTGGAAGCGTTCGGCGAATGTGTCGAACATCGGGGCATATTGGATATGAGTCTTGTCGATTGCCGGCTGAAGATGGCTTAGGCTTTTCAGCAACGAGGGGACGACATCCTTGTTTTCCACCTGACGCAAGAGTCCTGCGAGGATCATGTAGAGCACACCATAATTGCTCTCGGCCGCGTCGATGGCGATGCCGGTCGTATAGGGCGCCTGGTAGGCAACCACGTGATCGACAGCTTCCGCAAGCGGCGACTTGGCATCCAGCGTCATGCCGATCGTGGTCGCACCCCGTTCCCGCGCGTGTTTGGCGGCTCGAACGGTCTCCTTGGTCGTGCCGGTTTGGGAGCACAGGATGACCACGGAATCGCTGCCCAGCCGGCGCGGATTGCGGCAGACGAACTCGTCGCCGTTATAGACATCCGAGTTCAATCTGTCGGCCTGTCGGTCGAGGAAATATTTGCCGGGATGCATGATCGATAACGACCCTCCGCAGGCGACCAGGAAGACGTTGGTGATCGTCTTTCCAGAGAGAGCGTCAAGGGCTTTCGAAATATCCGGGTTCAGTTCGGTCTTCATCGCATATGTCTCCCCATAGGAGCGTTGACAGGTTTTCACCAATGTGCGAACGTTCTCACATCTTGTCAATTGGAAAGATTCCCGATGGTGAAGATTGCTGCGATGGGCGACAATGTCGTCGATTGCTACCTGTCGCAGAACACGATGTTTCCAGGGGGGAACTGCCTCAATCTGTCTGTATTCATTCGCAGATTCGGTGGGGAGTCCACGTATGTGGGGGCCGTCGGCAGGGATCGGGCAAGCTATCTGATCGCCTCAGCCCTAACCGCGGAAGGCGTGGATATCTCGCATTTGCGCCGCCTGGATGGGCCGACCGCCTATTGCGTGATCGGCCATCGCAATTCGGACCGCGTCTTCGTGACCTTCGATCTCGGCGTGTCGATGTTCACACCGAGCGAAGCAGATTGTTCCTTCGTCCAAGGCTTTGACGCCGTTCACATCGGACAATCCAGCGGACTTGATGAGCACATCGAAAGCGTCGCAGTGTCGAACAAGCTTTCTTATGATTTCTCAAACAAATACAGCGATGACCGTCTCCAGAAGATCGCGCCGATCTGCTTTCTTGCATCGGCGTCGGCGAGAGACGACTCGAGGGAATATGCGTTGACGCTCGCACATCGGATGGTCGAAGCCGGTGCCATGTGGGCGCTGGTGACGCGCGGCGCCCAGGGCGCAATCCTCGGACATGGCAGTGACCGCTTCGAAGTCCCCGCCTTCGGGACGCAGGTAATCGATACGCTTGGTGCCGGGGATACGTTCATCGCCCGCACGCTTTATGGGCTGATCAAGGAAGAAGCGCCTCTCGAACTTCTCAACGCGGCGGCGCGCGCGGCAGCCGAAACCTGCGGTTACTATGGCGCGGTTGGCCACGGCGCTCCGATCGAAATCTCTGTCGATGTCGACGCGCTGCGGACGGCATATCCCGATCTATAATATCCGCGGCGGCGCGACAGAGCCGCGGTCAGCAAACTCAGGCGTCAGCGCCAGCCTTTGCGGCTCGCCATCCTCGCCGTTGATACGGGCAAGGACCAGTCTTGCGGCTGCTTCGCCCATGTCGGTCAATGGCTGCACGACGGCGGAGATGCCGGGTTTGAGAAAGCTCATCCAATCGAGATCGTCGAAACAGATCAGCGACAGGTCCAACGGGATACTGAGATCGAGGGAAGCGATCACCTCCATGGCCGCCGCCGACATCAAACCATCGGCGGTGAAAAGAGCCGTTGGCCGCTCGGGCAGCTGCAGTAGTCTCTGCGTTTCCTTGCGTGCGCCCTCGACGGAATAGACGCCAACGCGGCCAACCAACGCCTTGTCGATCGGCAGGCCGGCATCGCGATGTGCTTCCAGGTAGCCGAACAGGCGCTGCCAACTCGGAAACAGACTGGCCGGATCCACGGTGTCGTTCAGGACACAACGGATGAATTCGTCATAATCACCGTGTTCCCAACGCTCCAGCTCAGCGACCATGCCGATGCGGCGGTGGCCGACCGCAATCAGCCGGGCGATACACTCCCGAGAGGCCGCGCGATTGTCCACCGTGACGGAGTCGGCGGCAAGATTGACCACGGCACGGTCGATCATCACCACTGGGCAGCCGTCCTTGATCGCAGAATGCAAATGCGGTGAGCGAACAATATCGGAAGGCGCGATGATCAGGCCGTCGACCTGCTTTTCCCGCAGGAGCTGGACAGCCTCCAATTCCCTGTCCAACCGCTCGTCGCTGTTGGTCAGCAATACGCCGAAGCCGGAAGCACGCGCGATATCAGCAACCCCACGCATGATGCTGGCATAAAAGGGGCTCTGGATGTCGCCCGCCACGACGCCGATCGTCATGGTCTTTCCGGTGATCAGCCCCCGGGCGAGCAAGTTGGGCCGATAACCCAGCTTTTCGGCGCTTTCGCGGACTTTCTCCTTGATTTCCTGGCGGGAATAGCCGTAGCCGCCAAGAACGCGGCCGGCTGTGGCAGTGCTGACGCCGGCCAATTTAGCCACCTCGGCGATGGTAACTTTATCGGGTCGCTTATCCGCCATATCTACCCATTCTCTTCCGCCGCTTTCCAGCCATCGACCCGACCGGGTCTCGATGCAGATTTCTCACTTGACGAACATGAAAAAGCAATGCCTATAATGTGAGAACGTTCGCACAAATTTCTTCGGCAATCAAGAACCGGCAGAATCCGGCAAGCGCCGGGGGTGCAATTCAAAAGAGGGGAAGGAAAATGAGTATGACACGACTGTTGGGGAAATCGCTTCGATTGGCGGCGCTGCTCGCAGGTGCCGCAGTCGCGACGGCGCTTGCCGCAACGACCGCCGGTGCGGTCGACAAGAAGCTCCATGACGCACTCCCGGCCAATTACCAGAAAGACGGCATCAACGTTGCCGTGTTCAACGATTGGCCACCGGATGAATTCGTCGAGAACGGCGAATTGAAAGGCTGGAGCGTCGACATGGCAAAAGCCATGTCGGAGCGCCTTGGCA
The DNA here is from genome assembly GCF_016429015.1 of Rhizobium sp. ASV20. Taxonomy (GTDB): domain Bacteria; phylum Pseudomonadota; class Alphaproteobacteria; order Rhizobiales; family Rhizobiaceae; genus Rhizobium. Next base: position 17,548 of record NZ_JAELTU010000050.1, on the reverse strand, counting down.
TTCCGTTCAAATTCGAGGCGACCAGTTTCGATATCATCATTCCCGGCCTTGCCAGCAAGCGCTTCGATGCGGGCTTTTCCTCATTTGGCGTAACGCCCGAGCGCCTTCAGGTGCTGGACTTCATCCCGCAGCGCAAGGAGGGCACCGGTTATGCCTTCCTCAAGGGAAAAGACTTCAAGATAGAGGCGGAAAAAGACCTTTGCGGCCATAGCGTGGCTCTTCTAACCGGTGCCTGGGATTTCCAGTATCTGACCAAGGTCAGCGCCGAGACGTGCGTTAACGCCAGCCTCAAGGCGATCGATCTGCAGCAATTCACCACCCAGAACGCCGCCGAACTCGCGGTTTCGTCGGGCAGGGTGGAAATCGTTGCCGCGGGCTCTGCAAAGCTCGCCTATCTTGCCAAACAGACCGGCAAATATGACATGGCCAAGCTCGTCAGCAACGCAGTCTACAACGGCATCGGCGTGCGCAGAGGCGATCCGCTCGGACCGGCTTTGAAGGATGCCTTGCAGGCGATGATGGATGATGGCTCCTATAAGAGTATCATGGCGAAATGGGGCGTCGATGGCGCCGGCATGCTCGACAAGGCCGTGCTGGCAACCAAGGACAATCCGAATCCCTGATCGCGACAATCGCCCGGAGCCAAAAGGCGCCGGGCCACTCCTCTTGAAAGAGTTATGAGATGGCTGACCCTAGATCCGTGACGCCAGCCGATCGACCGGATATCCATGCGACCAAGCCCGCAGATGTTTTCCATCCCTCCTGGTGGATCGGCGGCGCTCTCCTTCTGGCTTTCGCGTTCCTGTTCATCCGGCTCCTGTTCACCAACGAAAACCTGCAATGGTCGGTGGTCTGGCAGTACATGTTCAGCCGCGAGATCCTTGCCGGGCTTGACAGGACGCTGCTGCTGACATTCGTGTCGATGATCCTCGGCCTGGCGATTGGTACCGTCATAGCGATCATGCGTTTATCACGAAGCCCGGTCTTCCAGGCGGCAAGCTGGGCATGGATCTGGTTTTTCCGCGGCGTGCCGCCGCTGGTGCAGCTGGTGTTCTGGTACAATCTCGGCCTGCTGATCCCGACTTTTTCCATCGGCATACCCTTCGGGCCTGAGCTCTGGTCCGCACCAACCAACCAGCTCATCACCCCGATGAGTGCTGCCCTGCTTGGTCTTGCCTTTACCGAAAGCGCCTATGCGGCCGAAATGATCCGAGCCGGGATCCAGGCGATCAGTGCCGGGCAGAGCGAAGCAGCGGCCACGCTCGGCATGACGCAAGCCCAGACATTGCGGCGCATTGTCCTGCCGCAGGCACTCAAGATCATCATCCCGCCGATCGGTAACGATACGATCTCGATGTTGAAATTCACATCGCTCGTCAGCGTGCTGGCACTTCCCGACCTGCTCTATTCCGCGCAGATGATCTATTCGCGCACCTATCAGACCATCCCGCTGCTGATTGTTGCGACGATCTGGTATCTCGTGCTTTCGACCATTCTCACGGTCATCGAGCACTATATCGAGCATCGGCTGAAGCAGGAGGCACCGCTCGACTATCGCAAGATTCTCGGCTCGTTGTTCAAGAGCAAATTCTGGGGCTGGAATCGAGGCGAGGTGACGTCATGATGCCGCTTCTCAACGCAGAACGCATTTCCAAGAGTTTCGGCACCCATCAGGTGTTGAAGTCGATCGATCTTACTGTCAAAGCGGGCGATGTCACTTGCATCGTTGGCCCCTCCGGCTCGGGCAAGAGCACGCTGTTGCGCTGCCTGAACTACCTGGAAGTACCGACTTCGGGCGTCGTCTACCTTGAAGGTGAGCCGGTCGGTCTGCGCTGGAATGGTGAGCGGCTCTATCGGATGTCGTTCAACGAACTTGCGGTGCAGCGCCAGAAGATGGGCATGGTGTTCCAGGGCTTTCATCTGTTCCCGCACAAGACGGCGCTGGAAAACATCATCGAGGCACCGATGGTCGTCAAGCGCAAGAAGAGAGCGGACGCGACGGAAGAAGCAATGGCGCTGCTGCAGAAGGTCGGACTTGCCGGCCATGCCGGCCATTATCCGCGGCAGCTTTCCGGTGGTCAGCAGCAGCGCGTGGCGATTGCCCGCTCGCTTGCCATGCAGCCGGCGCTCATGCTTTTCGATGAGCCGACATCGGCGCTCGACCCGGAATTGGTCGGCGAGGTGCTGACTGTCATGCGTCAGCTCGCTGAAGAAGGCATGACCATGATCGTGGTCACCCATGAAATGAATTTCGCCCGTGACGTTGCCGATCATCTGGTCTTCATGGACGGTGGCGTGGTGGTCGAGGCGGGCAATCCGAGCGATGTCTTGTCCGATCCGCAACATGCCCGCACCCGCTCCTTTCTTGCCCGAGTTCTTTGAGGAAACTCCCATATGCGTCATTACGATGCCCGACAGATCGACACGCTGCTGGATTATCCCGGCTTGATCGAAGCATTGCGGGCCGCCCACGTGAACGGCACCATGCCGCAAATGAACACCACCGTGCTCAGCGACAGCGGCAACGATGCCAACAAATTTGTTTCCCTGATTGCCTGGGCATCCGGCGAGGTCATCGCGATCAAACTGGTTGGCGTGTTTCCAGGCAATACCACACTCCTGCCACCGCAGCCGTCAGTACAAGGCCTCGTCGCTCTGATCGATGCCAGGACCGGAGCGCCGATTGCCACCTGCGACGGCGCCGCGCTGACGTTCCGCAAGACGGCAGCGGATTCGGCGCTCGGTGTCGACATTCTTGCCCGTAAGGACGCCGACACCCTACTGGTGCTCGGCGCAGGCGGACTGGCCCCGCATGTTATCGAAGCCCATACGAGTGTCCGGCCCTCGATTCAAAACGTGCTGATCTGGAATCGCGATCCCGCCAGAGCCAAGGCCCTGGCTGCGCGCATGAGCCATGTTCCAGCAACGGTTCAGCATGTTTCGTCTCTGGAAGAGGCGTTGCCGCAGGCCGATATCGTCTCATGCGTGACGATGGCGACCGAACCGCTGGTGCGTGGTGCGCTGTTGAAACCCGGTACACACGTGGACCTTATTGGCGCCTATATGCCAGATATGCGCGAAGCGGATGACGACGTCGCGCGCCGTGCCGGCAGAATTTTCGTGGATACTTATGCCAATGCGGATGGTTCTGGAGATGTCGCCGGTCCAATTCGTGCCGGGATCCTCACACGCGATGACATTGTGGCGGACCTGTTTGAACTCTGCAGCGGCCGCCATGCCGGTCGTGAGAATGCCGATCAAATCACCATGTACAAGAATGTCGGAGGCGGTCATCTCGATATGTTCACAGCCCGCCACCTTATTAATTCGCAGCCGTAGTCGAAGCCGAACGATATCGGGAGCGACCGGTTGGCAACGGCGCATCTGCTCGACATGACCGTTCGCGGCCCGGCTCCGTGTCCCGCACGCTACTTGGCGTCATGGGCTTGCTGAGGCCTTCAGCCCGATTCTCTGAATGAAGCCGGAAAACGCCAACCTCCGCTGGTCCGAAACCTGGGACAGTTCAAAACACGCCGGGCTGCGACCCAATGGGGAGGAAGGAACCAGAGGCAGATCATTTTTCAGGAAGGCCGACCAGCGATGGCTCTCGGTACAACCGCGTCCATAACGAGTGCATTTATGTTTCGATACCAAAAATCTCATATATGAGGCTGCGGTTTCAAGATATCTGCGACCGGATAGCAAGTTATGGAGCGGAAATGCCAGGTAGGACATTCAAAATGCTAAGTCGGCTCACAGTGCTTTGCCTAGCGACACTTCTGGGTGCAAGCATGCCGGCATTGGCGATCGATTGCAGCAAAGCAAATGATCGTGTTGACAAGGCAATTTGCGGCAATACAGGCTTGAAAGCCGCCGACGCTACCATGGGCTCGGCCTATAACGCGCTTCTCAAAACTGCGCCAGACGCCGAAATTCGAACGATGCTCGTCAGCAGTCAGCGCCGTTGGGTCGCGGCCCGCAACGAATGGCTCGGCAGCGATGGCAACGAAACCCCTTTTCCTGCCGCGCGGCTCCGCAAAGCGATGGTTGATCGTACAGCGTTGCTGACCGACCGATCGGACAAAGGCCTTGTCGCCCACGCTGAAGCACAACGCCATTTTCTGGCAAAATTTACCGGCGGCGCGTTTTCCGGCTTCGATACAAGCTGCGAGTTCATTCCAAACGACAACGAGCAGACCAGCTTTTCCTATCAATGCAACGGCGCCATCCACGTACAGAACAAGGAGCGGCTTTGCAGCTTGAGCACGGAGTTCGCCTCGTGGTCGCTTTACATGTATCATGCTGTTAGCGCGGTCACGGCGGATCAGGCCAAGCCTGTTGCCTTCTGTGGCGATCAATCAGGCGATATCTGCGGCGAGAGCAAAAAGGGCGAATGGGAGTCTGCTCCCAAACCCGATCAACACTTCCCCGCGCTGAAGACAGGCTTTGCCAAGCTTGATGCCGAAGCCAATTGGCCGCTCGATGAAGCCGACGAGACATGGTTCGGCCAATGCCTTACCAGCCCGTCCTATCCTCCGGTGCACTGAGCAGGCGATCGACATCAGGAAAACCTCAGACAGGTCAGATCGCAACAAAAAAGGGCCCCGATGGGGCCCTTTGATCATGCGCAGAGAAAGATCAGCGCGCAAGATTGACGAGGACGTCCAGCAGGTCGGCGCCTGACTGGAAGACCTTGGAGTTGGCTGTGTAGCTCTTCTGCGCCTGGATCATATCGGTGAGCTGGCCGGCCAAGTCGACGTTCGAAGCTTCCAGCGAGTTGGACTGGATGTAGCCGAGGCCGTTGCTGTTGGCGAAGCTCGTAACCGTGACGCCGGACTCGGCGCTTGCTTGATAGACGTTGCCGCTGAGAGGTGTCAGCTTGTCCGGGCTTGCGACGGTTGCCAGCGGGATCTGGTAGATCGGCTTCGGGTCGCCGGTCTTGTAATTGGCGTAGACGACGCCGTTCTTGTCGATGCTGACGCCGGTGACCGGGCTTGCCGCCTGGCCGTTGGTCGATCCCTTCGAGCTGAAGTCGGTGGCTTTCTGCGTCATCTTGGTCATATCCATCGCAATCGCTCCGCCGGTCTTCGGATCGGTGATGGTAAAGTTGCCGCCGCCCGTCAGATTGCCGTTCGTATCGAACGTCAGCGTACTGGTGGCGACAGGACCAGATGAGTAGGGGAAAGACGAGCCGGTACCGGTCGCCGCGTCGGCATTGCGGTAGACGGCAACTTCCCATTTGTCAGGCGCTGCCGGGCTCGTGGTGGCAGCCTGTACCTTCGTATAATAGATATCATACATGACAGTGTTGCCGAGCTTGTCATAGCCGACAACCGAGCTCTTTTGCGTGTTAGCCGTCACCGGCGCGGTGTTCGCGCTCGGAAGTCCCGAGGTCGCAACCGTCGCATTCGAGTTGAGGTTGCCGGTGAACGTTCCCGATGTCGATGCGGAGTTGGCAAGGCCGCTTTGATTGACGTTGATCGGGATCAGTCCATCGAAGCCGTTGACCACGACGGCCGGAGCGCCCGACGCATAGGAATAGCCCATCAACGTGTAGCCGGCGGAATTCACGAGGTTACCGTTTGCATCAGGGGCGAAGTCACCCGCGCGCGTCAAAACTGTTTTGCCGTCGGCACCCTGGACCACGAAGAAACCGGCGCCCTGGATGGACAGGTTGCTGTTCGACGAAGTCGATATGGTGTCGCCCTGCTTCGACACGGAATAGCTGACATGCGTCTCGACGCTGCCGGAATTGTAGTCCCCACCGCCCGAAGGCAGAATCAGCGATGAAAAGCTCGCAGAGCCTGCCTTATAAGCGGTTGTATTGACGTTCGCGATGTTGTCCGACACGACGCTAAGGCGATTTGCCTGCGCATTCATGCCTGAAACCGCCGTTTTCATGCTACCAAAGATGCTCATTGGTTCCTCGCACGTTGCTGATGCCGCCACGATAGCCAGAGTGACTTGTGTGAAGCTGGTTTTCCGCCCGTGCGGCGCAAGGTTGAGGCAATCTCGTCAATGCATGACATGCGTTGTGGTGGGAGAGCTCCCGATGTCTTGGGCTGACACAGACCTTATTGCCGGAGCATGGGTGCCGGAAAATCCAATACGTCGCGTGTATAGCTCTCGACCAATGCACTGAAAGGCGTACCGTCCGGCAGCTTCAACACCGCATGATGTTCGAGAAGGAACGGCGGCAAGGCGAGGGAAGTCCTTGTGGGTGCCGGAAGATCCGTTCCCATCTCCCAACCTTCCGGAAGCGGAAGCCAGAGCAATTTGGCCGAGAGGTTCGTGCGGGTGAAATTGAGAGACTGCACTGCTCTTCCGAAGGCGATGTCGCTCGAATTCAAGGCCTCGTTCATGTCGGTCGTCAGCCTAGACGGCACATACCAGTTGTCCGCCTCCGACAGGACACGATCGCCGCAAGCGAGACGAACGCGGCGATAGGCAACCGGCTCATCGGGTTTGACGGCCAGCAGCTCGCGGATGTGGCTATCTGCCTGCTTGTCCTGTCCGCGCACGCGCTGTGCCACGATTTTTGTTCCGGCCGGTGCGAGCTTGTGGGTCGCGCACCAGCGGTCGAGCGTCAGCGTGGCACTGGCATTGCTGAGAAGATCGGCATTCAGTGTCTGAAGAACGGCTAGGGCTTCGACGCGTGCGGTCGGAGTGTCGGGCCATTGTGAGGCGGCAGGCAAATCCTGCGCTGTAGAGGGCTGCGCGCCCAGCGCGATGGTGGCCACACTCGCCAGAGCAACGGTTCGAATGAATGTCGAAGAGCGGAAGATCATGAGAGATGCGATCCTTTGTGCGGGCAAACTCTGCGCAATCGAAAGCAGGAACTTCGTCCTTGCAAACCCTTGCCGGTCCTATCGAGGCTTAAAATGGAGAAAAGCTCGTCGCCGGCAAGACCCGGATTGCGCGGGGAGGGCGGATGCGGCAATTGGCCCGCACTGACCGGCCGACTGTGGAAGTCTATTATTGTGCCCTCACACTCACCACTTTTCCGCGCGGCCGATGTGGATGCTGTGCACGCTTGCCCTCTCCTGGGCGACGAACTCGGTCAGCGCGGCAGGGATGTCCACGTTCGAGCTGTGTCGCGCAAGAATGCGAAAACCCCGCGGAAGGCAGGCGGCGACCCGGTCGATGATCTTCTCGTAGTCGACGATGAGCATTTCCCTCCCAACCGTAAGATCGAACAGTACGGGATCGAGAATGACGTGCTCGTTCTCACAAAACCAGTAGGACGAGATCGTGAGATCGGGAAGGTAGCCGATCTGTGTGGGCAGGTTTCGCCGTTCGAACTCGATCCGTCCAGGGAGCCTCGCGGCTGACATGAGCTGCTCGCCGAGAGAAAGCTGTATTTCAGACGCATCCAATCCACGAAGCTCAAGATTGGGATTATCTGCGAGATAGGCAAAGGCGAGGCTGAACGCACCCGAGCCGCAGCCGATGTCACATACTCTCCGGTAACCGCGGATTCTGCTTCCAAGATTGGCCAACGCCCGCAGACATTTCAGCGTATTTCGCATTCCGAAAGCGCGCGTGAAAGCATCTGCCGAACTGACGTAGTCAAACACCTCGATCTGACGCCGGCTTTCGACCGCATTGCGTAACGCGATGGAAGCCATACTTGGGCGATACACGTGATCGCATCGAAGCAGGACGTCGGCGAACTCGTCGAAATATCGTGTGCGTTCTTCTGCATATGCCATGAGAGCCCATCCTCACCCGTCTTTGCAAAGGAAGGCTTCCTTCAAGCACGATTGAAGAGGGATTGGTAGGGACAGGCCCAGATGCTGGCCGATGCAGGGTCTAAAAAAGTCATCCGGCCACCGGTGCCGATGTCTGGCGTAAGTCCGACATCGGGTCGCCTGCGACTATGATCGCACGCCGTCACCATGCCAGCTGTGCGATACCGGCACCGGGAAGCCTTCGAAGGTCTTGAGCGTATCGAGGACGATGGATGTCTTCACATGCTGCACGGACTCGTGAGGCAGCAGCACGTCGTTGACGAACCTCGACAGGCCGGCGAGGCCACGGGTTGCGACCTTCAGGTGGTAGTCCATCTCGCCGGTCAACGCATAAGCTTCCAGCACCTCCGGCAGCCCGTTGATCAGCTGGGAAAACCGGCGGGCGTTATCTCTGTTGTGGGTGGCAAGCGTCACGGAAATGACCACGAGCATATCCAGTCCCAGCTTCTGACGATCGAGGTTGGCCTGATAGCTTAGGATATAGCCTTCAGCTTCCAACCGCGTGCGCCGCCGGGAACATTGCGACGGGGAGAGGGCGATGCGATCGCCGAGTTCATTGTTGGTCAGCCTGCCATCCTTCTGGAGTTCTTCCAGCAGTCGCAGATCCAGTTTGTCGAGTTGTTCATCCATTGCGTAAAACTTTCAAATCTCTCACAGATCGTGTATAATATTCTCGCATCGCACCAAGAATGCAAGCACATTGCGTGCATTTGGAACCATACTTTGCATCATCAAGGTTTGGCCTTCCGAGGAGGAGAAAATGGGTCCTTTCCCGCATGACGCACCGCCGTCCGAAATCACCGCCGACAACCCGGCCGGCACGGATGGTTTCGAATTCGTCGAATTCGCTCATCCCGAACCCGAGAAGCTGCGCGAACTCTTCACGCGCATGGGCTATGCTCCGGTCGCCAAACACAAGACCAAGGACATCACCGTCTGGCGCCAGGGCGATATCAACTACATCCTGAATGCGGAGCCCGGTAGCCATGCCGCTCGCTTCATCGCAGATCATGGCCCCGCCGCTCCTTCGATGGCGTGGCGCGTCGTCGACGCCAAGCACGCCTTTGACCATGCCGTCTCGAAGGGTGCCGTTCCCTATGAAGGCAACGACAAGGCACTCGATGTTCCGGCAATCGTCGGTATCGGCGGCTCACTGCTCTATTTCGTCGAGACCTACGGCAAGAAGGGATCGGCTTACGAGGCCGAATTCGATTGGACCGGCGAGCGCAACCCGCGCCCGACGGGTGTCGGCTTCTATTTCCTCGACCATCTCACGCATAATGTCTTCCGTGGCAACATGGACAAGTGGTGGGACTTCTACCGCGATCTGTTCAATTTCAAGCAGATCCACTTCTTCGACATCGACGGGCGCATCACCGGACTGGTCAGCCGCGCGATCACCTCGCCCTGCGGGAAGATCCGCATCCCGCTGAATGAATCGAAGGACGATACCAGCCAGATCGAGGAATTCCTCAAGAAATACAAGGGCGAAGGCATCCAGCACATCGCCGTTGGTACGGACGACATCTATCAGGCGACCGATACGCTTGCCGATAGTGGTCTGCGTTTCATGCCCGGGCCGCCGGAGACCTATTACGATATGTCCTTTGCGCGCGTGAATGGGCACGAAGAACCCATCGAACGCATGAAGAAGCATGGTATTCTGATTGACGGTGAAGGCGTGGTGAATGGCGGTATGACGAAGATCCTGCTGCAGATCTTCTCCAAGACCGTCATCGGCCCGATCTTCTTCGAGTTCATTCAGCGCAAGGGCGACGAAGGTTTTGGCGAAGGCAATTTCCGGGCTCTCTTTGAGTCGATCGAAGCCGACCAGATCAAGCGCGGCGTCATCGGCACTGCGGCCGAGTGATCCCTATACGACCCGGTGCATGCACCGGGTCGCCTGCATGTCCGGGAGGAGTTGAGCGATGGACCAGACGATACCGAAGGCTTCCGACCGCCAAGCGACGGCGACGGAAAAGCTGCAATATATGCCCGGCTTCGGCAATGACTTCGAGACGGAGTCGCTGCCGGGCGCCTTGCCGCAGGGTCAGAACAGCCCGCAGAAGTGCAATTATGGTCTTTATGCCGAACAGCTCTCCGGCTCGCCCTTCACGGCACCGCGCGGAACGAACGAACGCTCCTGGCTCTACCGCATCCGCCCCAGCGTGCGCCACACACGGCGCTTTTCGAACGCCTCCTATCCGCTTTGGAAAACCGCACCTTGCCTCGACGACCACTCGCTTCCGCTCGGCCAGCTTCGCTGGGATCCGCTGCCGGCACCCTCAGAGCGACTGACCTTCCTCGACGGAATCCGCACGATCACGACTGCCGGCGATGTGTTGACGCAGACCGGCATGGCTGCCCACGCCTATGTCTTCAATGAGGACATGAGCGATGATTACTTCTTCAATGCGGACGGCGAGCTGCTTGTCGTTCCGCAAGTCGGTGCCATCAGGGTGTTCACCGAGATGGGCATCATCGATGTCGAGCCCTCGGAGATCTGCATCATCCCGCGCGGTATGATGTTCAAGGTTTCACGCCTCGGCGACGAGACGGTCTGGCGTGGCTATATATGCGAGAACTACGGTGCGAAGTTCACGCTGCCGGATCGCGGGCCGATCGGCGCGAACTGCCTGGCCAACCCTCGTGACTTCAAGACGCCGGTCGCTGCCTTCGAAGACAAGGAAACGGCTTGCCGCGTGCACGTCAAATGGTGCGGAAAATTCTATGTCACTGAGATCGGCCACTCGCCGCTCGACGTGGTGGCATGGCATGGCAACTACACACCTTATAAATACGACCTGCGGACCTTCTCTCCCGTCGGTGCCATCCTGTTTGACCATCCGGATCCGTCGATCTTCACCGTGCTGACCGCCCCGACCGAAAGTGTCGGCACGGCGAATGTCGATTTCGTCATCTTCCCGCCGCGCTGGCTGGTGGCGGAACATACATTCCGTCCTCCCTGGTATCATCGCAATATCATGAGCGAGTTCATGGGCCTTATCCACGGCCAGTATGATGCGAAGGAAAAGGGCTTCGTTCCGGGTGGTATGAGCCTGCATAATATGATGCTGCCGCATGGACCGGACGCTTTCGGTTTCGAAAAGGCATCGAATTCCGAGCTGAAGCCCGTGAAGCTGGATCACACCATGGCCTTCATGTTCGAGACCCGGTTTCCCCAGCAGCTGACAAAATACGCGGCCGAGCTCGAAACGCTGCAGGACGATTATCTGGAATGCTGGGACAATCTGGAGCGGAGATTTGACGGTACGCCGGGCATCAAGTGAAACAGAGCATGTCGCGCAAAAGTGTAAAGAGGCTTTGCGGCAACGACCTGCGAAAAATTAGGGGCCTGAAGCGCGTTTGGCTCTTTAGGCCTTCTGCATTCTCTGACAGTGGAACCGGAACATGAAGCTTGCGACTTTGAAAGACTCCACCAGAGACGGCCGGCTCGTCGTCGTCTCGCGTGATCTCACCCTCTGCTCCGAAGTCGGTCATATCGCCCGCACCCTGCAGGCGGCGCTCGATGACTGGGAGCATGTGGCACCGAGGCTCGCGCGTGTTGCCGAAGGGATCGAAACAGGTGCCCAACCGACGATCCGGTTTCATGAACACGATGCCGCATCGCCGTTGCCGCGCGCCTTTCAATGGGCCGACGGCTCGGCCTACGTCAACCATGTGGAACTGGTGCGCAAGGCGCGTAACGCCGAGATGCCCGAGAGCTTCTGGGTTGATCCACTGATGTATCAAGGCGGCTCGGATGGCTTCCTTGCGCCGCGCGAACCGATTGCCGCTGCTGACGAGGCCCATGGGATCGACATGGAAGGCGAGGTGGCAGTCATCGTCGGCGATGTCGCCATGGGTTCCAGTCCCGAGGTTGCCCGACAGGCAATCCGCCTGGTGATGCTCGTCAACGACGTGTCGCTGCGCGGCCTGATCCCACAGGAACTGGCAAAGGGATTCGGTTTCTTCCAGTCGAAGCCGGCTTCAGCTTTCTCTCCGGTCGCGGTTACGCCCAACGAGTTGGGAGAGGCCTGGGATGGCGGCAAGCTGCATTTGCCCCTGCGCGTCATGCTGAACGGCAAGCTCTTCGGCAGGGCGAATGCCGGCGTCGACATGACATTCGATTTCGGGCAGTTGGTTGCGCACGCGGCCAAGACCCGCAACCTCGTCGCCGGTACGATCATCGGTTCGGGGACAGTGTCCAACAAGCGTGATGGCGGACCGGGCAAGCCGGTCGAAAATGGTGGCGACGGCTATTCCTGCATAGCCGAAATCCGCATGATCGAGACGATTGAGACCGGAGCTGCGAAGACGCCCTTCATGCGCTTCGGTGATCAGGTTCGTATCGAAATGCTCGATCGGGCCGGCCATTCGATCTTCGGGGCGATCGAACAGACCGTGCAGAAATACGAGGGGCCTTAGCCGCGATGAACGACGTCGTCCTTTACGACTACTGGAGGTCATCGGCGAGCTATCGTGTTCGCATCGCGCTCAACATGCTCGGGATCGGCTACAGGACGGTGCCGATCAACCTGCTGGAAGGCAAACAAAAGAGTGCCGCATATCTGGAGCTTAACCCGCAGGGCTTCGTTCCGACACTGGTGATCGACGGGCAGGTTATGACGCAGTCGCTCTCCATCATCGAGTATCTGGCGGAGCTTCGGCCGGAACGCAGGCTATTGCCCGTCGGCCTCGCAGACCGACAGCATGTGCGGGCGCTTGCCTATGCTGTTGCGATGGACATTCATCCCATCTGCAATATGCACGTCGCAGCCTATGTCGCGACTTTGACGGAAAAGGCAGAGGCTCGCGAAGCATGGATGAGGCATTTCATCGCTGATGGACTCCGCAAGCTCGAGCATATGTTGAGCAAGTTCGACGGTGCCTTCAGCTATGGCGATACGCCGACCATGGCGGATATCTGCCTCGTCCCTCAGGTCTATAATGCTCGCCGCTGGGGAGTGGATCTGACCGACCTCAAGCGTGTCGTCGAGATCGACGGCAGATGCGCCAAGCTGTCCGCCTTTCAGGCGGCCCATCCGGACCGCGCCAAGCCTGAGTGACGGATCTCGGGCATATCCGATGCTGTCACATGGTCGGCAGCAACTGTCGATTCATTCCGCCATTTTAGGTGCTGCCCATACAATCAGTATTCCTTAGCGAATCTCCCTTTGGAATTACTGGTTGCAGAAAGTCGCCCGTTTTTTATGTGATTGTCACACGGCTTTTATAAGGGAGGGGAGGAAGTAACCAAGACGCGGGGGTATTCAATGCGTAGACTTCTTCTTTCCATGCTGGCGGCGACTGTGCTGTCGGGGGCGGCCAATGCGACGACGATCTATCCGTTGGACCGGGCAACGGTACTGGTCGGCTCGCCCTTTGATTTCAAGGTTGAATTCAGCAAGGTCGTCAAGCCGGAAGACGTGAAAGTCACGATCAACGGCGAGAGCTACGATGCTGTATTCGGCAAGGCAGCCGATTTCGTCGCCGAGGAAAAGGGTGCGGAAGACAAGGTTCTTGGATCGGCGCTGATTCTGCGCGGCATCAAGATCGCCAAGCCCGGCCAGTACAAGGTCGAGGTTGCGGCTGGCGACGAAAAGAAGTCGGTCAACTGGGAAGTCTACGGCACCTCGGCTGCGCCCAAGGCCAAAAACATCATCTTCCTGCTCGGCGACGGCCTGTCGGTTGCACATCGCACCGGCGCCCGCATCATGTCCAAGGGCATGACCGAAGGCAAGGCCAATGGCCGTCTCGCCATGGACGACGTTCCGCCGGTCGCCTTCATCGGCACCTCCTCGACCTCCGCCATCGCGACCGATAGCGCCAACACCATGTCGGCCTACATGACCGGTCACAAGTCCGCCGTGAACGCGCTCGGCGTCTACGCCGACCGCACGCCGGCGAGCCTTGACGATCCGAAGGTTGAAACCATCGGCGAAGCCCTGCGTCGCACCGGCAAGAAGTCGATCGGCATCGTAACCACCGCCGAAGTTGAAGACGCGACGCCGGCGGCGCTCGTTTCCCACACCCGCAAGCGCGGCGACAAGGCCGAGATCGTCGGTATGATGTACGACGTCAAGCCGGACGTCCTGCTTGGCGGCGGCTCTGCCTACTTCCTGGCCAAGAGCGTACCCGGTTCCAAGCGCAAGGACGACAAGGACTATATCGCGCTCTTCAAGGATGCCGGCTACGCCGTTGCCACCGACAAGAACGAGCTGGCCGCTGCCGCCGGCTCCAACCAGGACAAGCTGCTCGGCCTCTTCCACACCGGCAACCTCGATGTGACGCTTGACCGCGAGTTCCTCAAGAAGGGCACCGTCGACAAGTTCCCGAACCAGCCGGGCCTCGTCGATATGACCAAGGTTGCCCTCGACAAGCTCGCCAAGAACCCAGAAGGCTTCTTCCTGATGGTCGAAGGCGCATCTATCGACAAGATGAGCCACCCGCTCGACTGGGATCGCGCTCTGGTCGACACGATCGAGTTCGACAAGGCTGTTGCCGTTGCCCGTGAATTCCAGGCCAAGAACCCGGATACGCTCGTCGTCGTCACCGGCGACCATACGCACGGCGTCTCCATCATCGGCACCGTCGATGATAACAAGCCCGGTACGGAAATGCGTGAGAAGGTCGGCACTTATGCTGCCGCCGGCTTCCCGAACTACGAAGACAAGGATGGCGATGGCTATCCGGATCGCATCGACGTTTCCCGCCGCCTGTTCCTCGCTGCCAACAACGGCCCGGATCACTACGAGACCTTCCGTCCGAAGCTCGATGGTCCGTTCGTTCCGGCAATCCAGAACGAGAAGAAGGAATATGTCGCCAACGAAGCCTACAAGGATGTACCCGGCGCCGTATTCGTTCAGGGCAACATTCCGAAGGATGAAGACAGCGGCGTCCATGCCGTAGACGATATCGTCCTTCAGGCCGCCGGCCCTGGGGCCGAAGGTTTCCGCGGCTACATGGAACAGAGCGACGTCTATCGCGTGCTGGCCGATACCTTCGCGTTCGGCGCCGAGAAGAAGATGTAAGCCTGTCGACATGTGCGAATTGGGACAGGCGGCGTGAAAGCCGCCTGTCCCTGCATATTTTATGGGGGTCTCATGTTTGAGAGAAAGACCGCAAACATCAGCCGCCGGGCATTGTTGACGGCCGCTGCCGTGTTGCCTGTGATGGGCATTGCCAATCGCACGAGCGCTGCCGAAAGGCTCGGATTCGGTGAGCTCTATAAGAGTTTCGGTCCGCTCGGCCTCGAGTTTTCCGATAAGGTGAAGCAGCTGAACGGCAGGGATGTGGCGATCAACGGCTTCATGGCGCCGCCCTTGAAGGCAGAGGCTGCCTTCTTCGTGCTGACGGAAATCCCGATGTCGCTCTGCCCGTTCTGCTCATCCGATGCCGACTGGCCCGACAATATCATGGTGGTCTATCTCTCGGCCAAGCAGACCTTCGTGCAATACAACGCGCCGATCGTCGCGCGAGGTGTATTGGAGTTCGGTTCGTGGACGGATCCCGAGACCGGCTTCATCAGCCAATTGCGTCTCAGAGACGCATCCTTCAAGACGGTCTGACGCGATGCTTGCGCTCGATATTTCCGCGCTTGAAATGCAGTTTCCAGGCTTGGCAGAGCCGGTGCTGAGCATCGAGCGATTCCATCTGCCGGCCGGAGACCGGCTTGCGATCACCGGCGCTTCGGGTTCCGGCAAGAGTACCTTCGTCAACGCCATAACCGGCCTCGAGACAATCACGCGGGGGAGTATTCGCTGGAACGACCATGACATGGCGCGTCTTTCCTCCGGGAAGCGCGACGCGTTCCGTGCCCGCAACATCGGCCTCGTCATGCAGGATTTTCATTTGTTCCCGGGCCTGTCCGCTCTCGAGAATGTGGTGTTGCCGGTTCGCCTCTCCCGCCGTCTGACATCGGCCGAGCGCGACCGTGCGTCCTACCTGCTTGCCGCGACCGGTATCGGCCGCTCGCGGCAGAGGATCGAAACCATGTCGCGGGGTGAAATGCAGCGCGTTGCGGTTGCCCGCGCCCTTTTGCAGCGTCCAGGCGTCGTGATTGCAGATGAGCCGACGGCGAGTCTCGATCGTCAGGCGGGGAGCGACGTTGCGGAGCTTCTGCTAAAGCTTGCCGCTGAAGAGGGGGCAACGCTCATCGTCGTTACGCATGATGCAGCGCTCGCAGAGCGGCTCGGACGCCGGATCAAGCTGGCAAGCGGGCGCATCGAGGAAGACAGCCGGGAGCTTGCCGCGCAATGATGACATTCATTCTCGCCGATCTGCGCCGTTTCTGGAGCGGGGCACTTGCCGTCGTCGTGCTGATCGCCCTGTCGATTGCGTTGAGCGTTACCGTCACACTTCAGGAACGTGCCGTCCGTCTTGGAAGTGCGCGGGCCGCCGAGAAGTTCGACCTGCTCGTCGGCGCGGCCGGTAGCGAGACCCAGCTGGCGCTCTCTGCTGTCTTTTTGCAGCCTGCGCCATTGCCGCTGATGGAGGGCGCCGTTCTCGCACGGCTCGCCGGTGATCCGCGTGTCGAACTTGCGGCGCCCGTCGGTTTCGGCGATTCCGCCTATGGCTTCCCGATTGTCGGTACCACGACGAAGCTCATTTCGTCGCTGTCACCGTCTCTGGCGCAGGGCGTGGTATTCGCGCGCCTCGGCGAGGCGGTCGTCGGTTCGGATGTCAGCCTGTCGGTGGGGGCGGAAATCAAGCCGATGCACGGCACGGCCGAGACCGGTGGCGAAACTCACACGGCGATTGCCTACAAGGTTACCGGCCGCATGGGGCCGACGGGCACAGCCTGGGATAGGGCGATCCTCGTGCCGATCCGCGCCGTCTGGCAATTGCACGGCATGCATGCGCAGGAGCATCATGACCACGAGCACGATCAGGCGGAGCCGCACGAAGCTGGACAGGAGGAGCAAGATCATGACCATGATCATGCCCACGGCCACGTGGATGCCGATGCACCGCTTGACGAGCATTTCGATGCGCAGACGCCCGGAGTGCCGGCTGTTCTCGTCAAACCGAAGACGATTGCCGACGCCTATCGGCTCCGGCAGGAGTATCGAACGGGAGCCACGCTCGGCGTCTTCCCCGGCGAAGTATTGACAAGGCTTTACGCGACATTGGGCGATGCGCGTAGCCTGCTGCTGGCAATCGCGCTTGGTACGCAGGGAATCGTGATCGCCGCCATCGTGCTGGTCACGGTCATGCATGTCGGTTCACGGCGGCGGCAGATCGGTGCATTGCGCGCGCTTGGCGCACCCGTCCGTTCGATCGTGGGAATCGTTTGGGGTGAACTGTTCATCCTGTTTGCGGCGGGGATCGCACTGGGCATCGCGCTTGGCTATGTTACGGCACTGGCCATTTCGGCGCGGCTGGCTGCCTCGACAGCTGTTCACCTGCCGGTTGGCTTTGCGCTTGACGATGCGTGGCTCATCGGCGGCTTTCTGGCCGTTGCCGCATTGATCTCCGTTGTGCCCGCATTCAGTGCCTTGCGCTCTAGCCCTGCCGCGGCGTTGCGTGCCTGAGGCTGAGTGTTTTCGCGAGGCCGTGGTTTTGCGAGGAACGGCGAGACGAAACTGGATTGCAAAACTCCTCTTTATTGACTAAAGCCATCTCGCGCATCTGATGGAGGATCCCGTGATGGCGAATAGCGTCCGTAAAATCGCGTCAATTTTCGGCCTGCTCGCCGTAATGGCAGCCAGCTCCGCTGCGGCCGAGGATGCAAAAACCGTTCCGGTGACGGATGATCGCGGCGTCAAGGTCGAAGTGCCCGCGCAGCCCAAGCG
>NZ_JAELTU010000496.1 GCF_016429015.1 Rhizobium sp. ASV20 | reverse complement strand
ATCTCAGCCAGTGCAGTTTCGCGGTCTGCATCCAATCACTCTACATCTGGCGGCGGCAAAGCTGCGCCGGCTGATGAGTCCCAACGTGGCCAGTTTCCTGGCACAAAGGAAGATCTTGACAAATTGAGAGCCAAGCTACGTGGGAATCTGATTGACCAGTCTCTCGATGTTATTCGCATTCATCCGGACTCTGCAATCGAAGTATCGGAGCTTATTCATACAATGGTACTTCAGAACCAAGACCAAGATGCACAAGAGGAAGTCGGTTCGACCCTCACATTTGCTCTATCTTCTCTCGCTATGGACGGTGAAGAGAAGAAGAAGAATGGAAAGTGCATTGCGGCATATGCGCACCTGCTGGCCTTACTTTTGCAGGATGAAAACTTCTTCGAATATAATCTGGATGTGCTCAGAGACAAAGTGGATGAATACGTTGCGTTTCTCAAAATCCCGCCGTCTGGTTCTGGAG
>NZ_JAELTU010000495.1 GCF_016429015.1 Rhizobium sp. ASV20 | reverse complement strand
GTACAAATCGGCAACAATACTCTCGTGCAGTGTGCCGTTAGGCGGACTTCTCCGGCTCGTTCATCCTGCTTGAAGGCGGAAACCATCCATTTGACCTTGCCGCCACTGTAGGTATAAGCGATTAAAATGAACATGAATATGGACATGGGACATAGTCATGGCTCCGGCATGGGATTTGACATCAACTATGCCTTTGCGCGCGATTACTGGTACATCATCGCCGGAGTCATTGGAATGCTCGCAGTCATCCACGCCATCAACCAATACGGCGCATCGCAAAGGTTCGACGGCTGACTGACATATTCTATCATAGCTGTACTTACAATTGTATAGGCTCAAGTTAAGCGGCAACTCAGCCGTAGCGCATCCGACCCGACCAGACACCAAGCTCAGCCAAGCATGGGCAACAGCAACAGCCATTCTACGAGAAACAAGCCACCCGCAATGGTTCGTGCCCATCAAAGCACTAC
>NZ_JAELTU010000494.1 GCF_016429015.1 Rhizobium sp. ASV20 | reverse complement strand
GGCTACGACTTCAAGATGGGCGATGCAGGCATTCCATTCTTCAAGGAAGGCGGGTCTGATCCGTACGTTTCGGTTGGCTGGGCCAAGTTTGGCAAGGTCGTCTGGAGCACTCGCATCATGAAGTCGGAAATGCAGCCGTACTGGGACGAGACCTGCTTTTTGCTGGTAACACCCGATGAACTTAACATTGACGAACGACTGCGTGTCCAGCTTTGGGATTCTGACCGCTTTACAGCAGACGACGACCTAGGTAGAATCGAAGTCAGCCTCAAGGAAATCATGGAGAGCGACGAATCCAATGGCAGAATGTCTCACCGCGCTGACGGCTTCAGAGCCCTCAAGTCGGGAGATAACATGCCCGGTAAGCTCGAGTGGACTGTAGGCTACTATGCCAAGACGACAATGCTCGATTGCCAGTTTGCCCACCAGACGCGTGACCCAGAGGTCCAGAACATGGAGCAGCTCAAGAA
>NZ_JAELTU010000493.1 GCF_016429015.1 Rhizobium sp. ASV20 | reverse complement strand
ATATACCCCAATGATATTTAAACGTCCTCCTATTCTGTGTTATTTTAACCTCTATTCACTCAACGCAACAACACAACAACACCAATCTTTTTCTACTCGCTCGCCAACACTCGCACCAACAAGCATCAAAACGACGCCCAACCATCACACAGCAAAAATGGCCTTCAACCACAACTCAACCCAAAACTCCGGTGAGTACTCAGAAAACAATGACTACACCATGGAAGACGCTTACCCCGAGCACTACCTCACTGACAACACCAGCACCACCACCAACAACAACACCCCTTACAGCCTCAACAACCCAGCAACCTGGAACGCACTCAGCATAATCGTAGGCGAGTCATCCCAGCCCAACGCCGCCGCCCAGAATCAAGACAATGCATCAGGCTCAGGCCCAGGCTCAGGCCCAGGCTCAGGCTCAGGCTCAGGAAACGACACCCAAAACTCAGCAGACAGCGACATAGAAA
>NZ_JAELTU010000492.1 GCF_016429015.1 Rhizobium sp. ASV20 | reverse complement strand
GCATGAGCATGTCGGACCTCTCTAATCTTCAGCTCACCACTGTCCAGAACTTCAAGATTATCAACAACCCGGCTCTCGTCAAGTTTGACTCTGCACTCGAGTCTATCAACGAAACCTTCATTATTACCGGTAATGGCAAGAACATGAACGTTACTTTGTCTCAGCTTCAGACTGCCAAGAATTTGCAGATTTCCGATGTCTCTGGCTTTGCTGTCCCTGCATTGGAGATGGTTTCCGAGGGCATGCGCTTCGAGAACAACACCAACATGGAGTCTTTCGAGGCTAAGAACCTGACCCAGGTTGGCGAGAGCGAGAAGGAGGTTGGCAGTCTATCTTTCAACAACAACAAGGTTCTCCAGAACCTGTCCTTCCCTGTCTTGGAGAAGATCAACGGTGATCTCACCATTCTCAACAACACCAACTTGACGGAGATTTCCGGCTTTCCCGAGCTGACCTCTGTCTACGGTGCCC
>NZ_JAELTU010000491.1 GCF_016429015.1 Rhizobium sp. ASV20 | reverse complement strand
CTCCCACTCTGGTGGAAGACGACGGCCATTTATAGGGCCAACCTACCACTAGATGGCATGATGGAATGGGCTGACGGAAAGGTGAGTACTCGTCTTGCCGCGATTGCCGTCAATGCATACAGTTGTTTAACCATGAATGCACCCTTCGTTTAGGCTTGCCGCCCCGTCTTTCCATTGCAAATATCCGTCCGTGCCGACGCGCTTCAGCAGCAAGAAGCAGAACATCTCGTTCGCTTGACACAACATGCGTTAGACGACCTCAATGAATTCTCTGGCCACCATTTACGATTACAGCTCGCTGGCAAGACCCAACCGACGCTCGCCGAAGACACGGAACCTGCCCTCACCATCAACCTGAAGCCTGGCGGCGACACTTCTGCTTCTTTAAACCAAGACTCTCCAGTCCTCGATATTACATATCCTCCAAACTCGGTGCCTCCGCCAAATTCTGCTACATCGAGTCTCGCAACC
>NZ_JAELTU010000490.1 GCF_016429015.1 Rhizobium sp. ASV20 | reverse complement strand
GCCCAACCCAGAGAGTACATTGGCAGTCACATCTTCCATCGGCACGGGGCTCCCCGCAACATGATACTTGCACGCCTCAAACCAACTTCTAATATATGCCTTGGAGCTTTCCATGGGCACGCCCTTCTTTGAAACCACCATATTGTCGAGGTAAAGTTCTCCATTTTCATAATGTCCCGGCTGGCCAGGGCCCCAGCTTGGCCACACAAAGATTACAGGCAGATTTCCGTCATTGACCGGACGCCAACGCCTCCCTTGTGTTTTCTCGCGCGGAGCCGCAGAGTAAATAAACGAAAAGTCCCCCTTCCTCTCACAAAGCGACATGAACGCCTCGCAAGCTGAGACGCCAGCTGCAGAGCTCGCCAGTTCATTCGTAATAGCTCCAATCATGGCGTAGAAGTGGTCATCCTCTCTCATCTGGAGCCTGTTCTCCATGACAGTCATTGCCTGAAACGCTGAACGGCCCTGATA
>NZ_JAELTU010000489.1 GCF_016429015.1 Rhizobium sp. ASV20 | reverse complement strand
GCGTTGGCTTTTTGACAATGATTGTCCCGTTGTATCAAGCAGCATTGTGCCACCCTAGTATTCGTGGTCGAGTTACCTCTCTCCAACCATTCATGTTGGGCGTTGGTGCTTTGTGTGCGGCTTGGATTTCATACGGTAAGGGCCTTCAAAACGCTTTTGATACCGCGCAAATAACTGACAGATGCTCTTCCAGGCGCATACATTGGCTTTGCTGCAGACGACTCAAGGCAATGGCGTGTGTCTCTGGGTATCCAGCTCGTACCTGGTGTTATTCTGGCTGTTCTCATCCTCTTCTTTCCCGAGTCCCCACGTTGGCTCATTGATCGCGGCAAGTCCGACAAGGGTCTTCAGGTGCTCGCCAAATTACACGCGCATGGAAATACAAATGATGCCTGGGTAAGGGCCGAGTTTGAGCAGATTCAAGAGCTGTCTCTTATACACATCTCCGAGCCCACGAGACATCGGCGAAGA
>NZ_JAELTU010000488.1 GCF_016429015.1 Rhizobium sp. ASV20 | reverse complement strand
AAATAGAACCACACGTCCTATTTCATTATTCCATGCTAATGTATTCGAGCATAGGCCTGCCTGGAGCACTCTAATTTTTTCAAAGTAAAAGTCCTGTTTCCCCGTCACACCCAGTGAAGGGCATGAGGTTCCACAGAGGGAAAGGCCCGGCCGGACCAGTACACGCGGTGAGGCGGACCGGCCAGCCAGGCCCAAGGTTCAACTACGAGCTTTTTAACCACAACAACTTTAATATACGCTATTGGAGCTGGAATTACCGCGGCTGCTGGCACCAGACTTGCCCTCCAATTGTTCCTCGTTAAGGGATTTAAATTGTACTCATTCCAATTACAAGACCCAAAAGAGCCCTGTATCAGTATTTATTGTCACTACCTCCCCGTGTCGGGATTGGGTAATTTGCGCGCCTGCTGCCTTCCTTGGATGTAGTAGCCGTTTCTCAGGCTCCTTCTCCGGGGTCGAGCCCTAACCCTC